>JANMIX010000138.1:0-3259 GCA_031376015.1 Acidimicrobiia bacterium
CCGGCGAGCACCGCGTCGAGAACGGCGTGCCAGCCGTCGGGGGTCACCGAACTCGGTAGGACGAACCACTCCGAGCCGCCCTCGGGCTCGGCGTGCAGCGGCGCCAGCCGGTGATGCAGCTGGTACTCCACCCAACGAGCATGCGGATACTGCTTCTCAGCATGGACGACGAGCGGCCGCGGGTTCCCGGTCGTGAAGTCCTTCAAGCGCGCCTTCACGCTCTTCGCTCCCGACATGCCGATCTTCACGGCGGCCCCCGCGGTGGGCCCGACTTCGCCGATCACGTAGATCCAGCCACCGTCGGGCATCTCCAGATGCTCACGGTGGCTGCCGTCGTGAGCGAGCACCATCGCCATCGCCCGCTGGTCCAGCGCCTTCTGAGCCTGGGGGTTGCTCGGCGCACCCGGCGGGAGTCCCATCGCGAGAGCATCCCACGCAACCGCCCGTGGTTGCCGCGGGCCTCACCGGGACGAGATCGAAGCGGAACTCTGCATCGACCAGATTCAACGCAGTGCGAACTGGTGCGTCCTCGTCCGGGTGGTGCTGTAACCGATCGCCGGCGTAGCAGGCGTAGGAGCAGCAGGTCCAGACCGCAAAAAGTGGAGCCGGTGGAGAAGCTGCTGTTGACCCCGGAGGAAGCCTCGGAACTTCTATCGATCGGGCGGTCGAAGCTCTACGAGCTGCCGGCGTCTGGTGACATCGTGAGCATCCGGATCGGCGCCCCCCGGCGCACCCCGACCGCTGCGCTCCGCCAGTTCGCGCGCCGTCCCCGTGCGCAATCCCTTTCGGTGACACACCTCCTGAGTAGGTTCGCCCCATGGGACTGAACAACCGCCAACGGCGGGCGGCGAAGGCCAAGAGGAAGGCGCGCCAGACCTACTCACGTCAGTGGGCCGGAGCCGACGGCGGGGGGACCGGGTCGGGATCGTCCGAGCGCATGTTCTCCGACGTCGAGCGGATCTCGTTTGCGCTCAACGCAGCCGTCGACGCGTTGCTGCACGACGACGAGGCCCGCCTGGAGCGCTTCGTCGACGCTCTCGCCACCCACGTGCCCGCTCTCGTGGCGCGGCAGGCCGAAGATGAGCTGCGGCGATGCCTGCCCCGTCTGTGGGACACCGGCTGGCAACCCGCAGAGCTCGTCCGCCAGGCGCGCCGGGGCAGTGCGCGCACCGGGCGCGTGATGGTCGCCGCGGTGTTGGTCGATCACTCGGCGAGGGCTCCCCACACGCTGCACCCCCAGTTTGCCGCTCAGATCAGGGAGATCGGCGAAGGTGCTCCGGCGCTCGGGCCACGCTGGTTGGAGCAGCTCCTCACCGATGACGGTCTCGCCGGCCGACCATTCGTGGAGGCCGCCGTCGAAGCTCTCGCGGCGTGCCATCGCCTCGGGCCACTGCCCTGCATCCTCCCTCCGCCCGGGGCGAGCGTCGCGGCCGGCGCCGTGGCCCACGGCGCCACCGACGACCCGCTCCTGGTGAAAGTGCGGGCACTGCTGGCGCAGGCGGAGTCCACCACCTACGAGGCCGAGGCCGAGACATTCACGGCCAAAGCCCAGGAACTCATGGCCCGCCACTCCATCGACGTCGCCCTTGTCTGGGCCGCAGCCGGCCGTGACGAGCGGCCCACGACCATCCGGATCCCGATCGACGACCCCTACGCCGACGCCAAGTCGCTCCTGCTGCAGATCGTGGCCCAACGTTCGCGGTGCCGTGCGATCTACCACGGCAACTACGCGATGTCCTCGGTCACCGGTTTCGCCTCCGACGTCGCCGCCGTCGAGGTGCTCTTCACCTCCCTGCTCGTGCAGTCACAGGTCGCGTTGCGAGCCGAGTCCGCCAGCGCAGGTCCGGGCAGCCGGGTGCGGAGCCGCTCGTTCCGCGCGTCGTTCCTGCTCGCCTACGCCAACCGCATCGACCAGCGCCTCGCCGCTATCAATCGCACGATCGAGGCCGAGGCCGAGGCGGCGGTTGCGGCCGCGGCGGCAACCGATTGCGGCTCGCTGCTGCCGGTGCTGGCCGCTCGCGACGACATCGTCGACGAGGCGTTCGACGCCATGTTCGACCGCATCGTCACCACCCCGGTGCGGGGTCAGTCCGACGCCTTCGGCTGGGCCCGCGGGGCCATGGCCGCCGATCAGGCCAAACTGGCATTCGGTGACCTCCACGGCGAAGCCGACGCCGGCTCCGCCCCTCGAGGTCGGCTCGGCCTCACCGGCTGAACTCGGGTCCGCGGCCGGCGATGCCCTCGGTGCTGTCTACGAGTTCGGCCCGGCCCTGCCCGACGACGAACCCGTCCGCATGAATGGGGGCGGCAGCTTCGGTTGGGCGACACCCTCGCTGCCGCCGTGCGCTGCGGCGGCGACACCGACACCGTCGCCGCCATCGCCGGCAGCCTCCTCGGCGCCCGGTGGGGGGCAACCGCCATCCCGTCCGAGTGGATGCGGATCCTCCACGGCCGGCGAACCGACGACGTGTTGCAGGCCGCCGACCTCGACCACATGGCCCGCGTCGCGGCCCAGGGTGGAGAGGCGGGAACGCCGGCCTGAACGAACCGGGGTTCGCTAGCGCCAGCGGGCCAGGAGGGGGCCGCGGGCGGCGAAGCCTTCCCGCAGCTCGGCGGGGAGCAACGCAGCGAGCTGTTCGGCGCTGGCACGGGCAACGGCCTCGGGGGCGACACGGGCGACCAGCCAGGGAGATCCGGTGGCGGCGGCGACTTCGGCGGCTGCGCCGCTCGACCCGAACGCCCCCAGCGCCAGCGCCTCGTACTTCGCCGATCCGAACCGCCGGGACTGCTCGAGCAACTCCTCGGCCCGCCGGGGATCGACACGAGCTCGAACCTCCAGCCGGCGAAGTTCGATCCGCCAACTGAACGCCACCCGATCCGCCAGCAGCGGGCTGATGTCGTCCAGGTGGCGCATGGCCCCCGCTTCGTCACCGCGCGCCAGCGAAGCCTCGGCCAGCGCCACGAGCGCGTTGGCGGCCGGTTCGCTTTCCACCGACCCGTCCGGCGCGGTCGAGGTCTCGAAAGCTTCCTGGGCCAGATCCGTCGCGCGGGCCGGGTCGCCGAGTTCGCGCCAGATCAGGGCCAGGGTGTTGAGCGCACGTGGGCGGTAATAGGGAGCGTCGAACCGGTCGGCGTCGAGGGCCAGCTGATCGGCCCACTGCAGCGCCGGCGCGAACTGACCGAGGTTGGCGAGAACGATGGCCCCGAACATCCGGGCATTGAGCAGCCCCCGCAGCACACCGGTGCGGCGGCAGGCGAT
>JANMIX010000162.1:0-2866 GCA_031376015.1 Acidimicrobiia bacterium
CCCGGAGCGCAAGGCCACCTTCGACCAGGGGATCGAGGCGGCCAAGCCCATCGCTCTGGCCCGTTCGTGGGGCACCGCCACCGACGAGCAGAACGCCGCCTGGGAGTACCTGCAGGGTGCGGGGTTCCGGGCCGTGCGGGAGATGGTGGGCCTCGACCAGGTCGAGTTCGGCATCACCGGGGCCGCCCCGATCCCCCGGGACCTGCTCGAGTGGTACCTCGCCCTGGGTGTATCCCTGTCGGAGATCTACGGCATGTCGGAGAACTGCGGGCCCATGACCTGGACACCCACCAAGCTCAAGCCCGGCACCGTCGGACCCGCCTGCCCCGGGGTCACCGTGACCCTGGCCGAGGACGGCGAGGTGTTGTGCAAGGGCGGCAACGTGTGCGCCGGCTACCTCGACGATCCGGAGAAAACCGCCGAGGCCATCGACGCCGGCGGCTGGTTGCACACCGGCGACATCGGTGTGCTCGACGAGGACGGCTACCTCAAGATCGTCGACCGCAAAAAGGAACTGATCATCACCGCCGGCGGCAAGAACATCAGCCCCGCCAACCTGGAGGCCGCCCTCAAGACGGTGGCCCTGGTGGGCCAGGCGTGCGCCATCGGCGATCAGCGTCCCTTCGTGGGCGCCCTGGTGGTGCTCGATCCGGAGGTGGCCGCCGCCTGGGCCAAGAGCAAGGGCATCGAGTACTCCTCGCTCAACGAACTGGCCGCCCACGCCGAGGTGGTCGCCGAGATCGAGGCAGGCGTCAAGGACGTGATGAGTGGGTTCAACAACGCCGAGCGGGTGAAGAAAGTGGTCGTGTTGGGCGAGGAGTGGTTGTCCGACTCCGAGGAACTCACCCCCACCTCCAAGCTCAAGCGCCGCGGCATCCACGCCCGCTACGCCGTGGAAATCGAGAGCCTCTACGCCTGATCCGTCACCCACAATGGCGCCACCATGACTGCCACCCTGGTCGCGCGCGGCCTCACGCTGTCCTTCGGCGAACAACTGGTGCTCGACGATGTCGGTTTCGTGCTGACCCCGCGCGCCCGCATGGGCATCGTCGGCCCCAACGGGACCGGCAAGTCGACGCTGCTGCGGGTCCTGGCCGGGCTCCAGGCGCCGGATTCCGGACAGGTGACGCTGGCACCGCCAACGGCCACCGTCGGTTACCTGCTCCAGGAACCCGAACGACGGCCGGGCGAGCACGTGCGGGCGTTCCTGGCCCGGCGCACCGGGGTCACCACCGCCAGCGCCGAACTCGACGCCGCCACCGCCGATCTGGCCTCGGGAGCCTCGGGCGCCGATGATCGCTACAGCGAGGCCCTGGAGCGGTGGCTGGCCCTGGGCGGGGCCGATCTCGACAGCCGCATCGGGCCGTTGTGGGACGACCTCGGCCTGCACGCCGCGCTGTTGGACCAGGACATCGCCACGCTGTCGGGGGGACAGGCGGCCCGGGCCGCGCTGGCCGCCATTCTGCTGTCACAGTTCGACGTGTTCCTGCTGGACGAGCCCACCAACGATCTCGACTTCGACGGCCTGGCGCGCCTGGAGGGATTCTTGGAGGACCTTGCGGGCGGGGTCGTGTTGGTGTCCCACGACCGGGCGTTCCTGGAGCGCACCATCACCTCGGTGCTCGAACTCGACGAACACACCCACCGGGCCTCGCTCTTCGACGGCGGATGGCTCGCCTACCTCGACGAGCGTTCGATCGCCCGCCGCCACGCCGAGGAGCGGCACTCCCTCTACGTCGACCGGCGCCGGCAACTCGAGGACCGGGGCCGGGCCCAGCGGCAGTGGGCGGTGCAGGGCGCCCGGAAGACCAAGACCAAGCCGAAGGACAACGACAAGGCCCAGCGGGGGTTCGCCCTGAACCGCACGGAGAAGCAGGCGTCCAAGGTGCGCATCACCGAGAAGGCCCTCGACCGTCTGGAGGCGGTCGACAAACCGTGGGAGGGCTGGGACCTGCGTTTCGCCATCGCCGGTGCGCCCCGATCCGGCGACGTGGTGGCCCGCCTCGATGGGGCCGTGCTGCAACGGGGCGACTTCCGTCTCGGCCCGGTCGGCTTGGAGGTGGCCTGGGCCGACCGCGTCGCCATCCTGGGCCCCAACGGCGCCGGCAAGTCCACGTTGCTGGCCGCGCTACTGGGCCGTCTCGCTCCGGTGGAGGGAACCGCATTCGTGGGACCGGGCGTCGTGGTGGGCGAGGTCGACCAGGCCCGCACGCTGCTCTCGGGCGACGCGACGCTGCTGGCCGCCTTCTGCGGGGCGGCAGGGCTCGACCACCATCAGGAGGCCCGATCGTTGCTGGCCAAGTTCGGGCTGAGCGCCGACCACGTGGTGCGGGCGGCGTCCACCCTGTCGCCGGGCGAGCGGACCCGGGCGGTGCTGGCCCTGCTGATGGCCCGGGGCGTGAACTGCCTGGTGCTCGACGAGCCCACCAACCACCTCGACCTCACCGCCATCGAGCAACTCGAAGACGCCCTCGAGGGCTACGACGGCACGCTGCTGCTGGTCACCCACGATCGCCGTCTGCTCGACACCGTGGCGCTCGACCGCGTGTTGCGAGTCGAGGGGGGCACAGTCACCGAGGACCGCTAGGAGTCGGGCCCGGTCCCGCGGGCGGTGCGCTCGACCAACGAAAACCGGTGCCCGTTCGACGGCGCCGAGGACCACCATGAAGGGATGGATCTCACCGAGCGCCGTGCCCTCATCGACCGCTACCGCAACGGGCCCGCGCTGGTGCGCGACGCCCTCGCCGGCGCCAACGACGCCGCGCTCGACCGGGTGCCACGCCCGGGGGAATGGTCGGCGAGACAGGTCGTGCATCACCTGGCCGACTCCGAGACCATGTCGACCATCCGCCTGCGGCGCCTGCTG
>JANMIX010000191.1:0-1663 GCA_031376015.1 Acidimicrobiia bacterium
CGGGCGGCTCGGGCGTGGTCCTCGGCCAGACGTTCCACCTGGGTGCGCAACGCCAGCTCCCCCGCGGCGGCGATCACACCGGCCTGCCGCATGGCCCCGCCGAGACGCTTGCGCTCGGCGCGGGCGGCGCCGATGAGCTCGGCACTAGCGGCCAGAACCGAACCCACCGGGGCGCCCAGTCCCTTGGAGAGGCAGCACATCACCGTCGTGGCCATCGCGCCGTAGCGCGCCGGTGCAACGCCGGTGGCGACCGACGCGTTGAACAACCGGGCGCCGTCGAGGTGCAGGGCGGGGGCGATCGAGGCCATCGTCTCGAGCGCGTCGAGGGACCAGGGCACTCCCCCGGCCGGCATGTGGGTGTTCTCCACGCACACCGCGGAGACGGGCAGCCAGTGGTGCGCCTCCCCGGCAACGAGATCGGCCACCTCGATCGGGTCGAGGGTGCCACCGGTGTCGTCGATCGGATGTAGTTGATAGCTGCCGTTGACACCCGACGCGCCGGCCTCGTAGGCCACCGGGTGCTGGCGCCGCCCGATGACCACCGCGGTGCCCGGCCGCCCCAGCAGCCGCAGGGCGATTTGGTTACCCATCGTGCCCGAGGGAACAAAAAGGGCGGCTTGGTGGCCGAGCATCGACGCGGCCAGTTCCTCGAGTCGGCGCACCGATGGGTCTTCCCCGTAACCGTCGTCGCCGACCTCGGCCTCGGCCATGACGCGACGCATAGCCGCACTCGGCCGGGTCACGGTGTCGGAACGGAGATCGACGAGAGTCACCGCCACCGACACTACGGCTCGCGAGTTCCGCGTCGATACGCCGGCACTCGACCGTCAGGTCGCCTCCCTGGCGAGCCGGCCTGCGCCCGGAACCGGAGACGACGCGCGCCGACCCGGCAACTCATGGCGTGTCCGGGGCGCGGTCGAACAATGCGGGCGCCGGCCCCACAACATCAGCCCGGTCAGAACCAGTTGCGTCACCCATACCCGTCGCGCCGTCGGCAGCCGTCGCCACGCCCGGACCGGCAGGGTCGGCGCGGGCAGCCGTCGCCACGCCCGGACCGGCAGGGTCGCCGCGGGCAGGGTCGCCGCGGGCAGGGGCGGGGCGGACTTGGACGAGTGGCATCCGTGGGCGGGTGGGGTCGGTGGGGTCGCGTTGAACCAGGACACGTTGGCCGGGCGGGCCGATGGCAAGGAGGTTGTGGCGGGTCTTATGGCCATGATCGGTCGAGCAGAGCCAGTCGAGGTCATCGATGTTGGTGGTGCGGGTGTAGGCCCACCCCACGGTGTGGTCGATGTCGAGACGATGGGTGGACCCGCACCCCACGATGGAACACACCGGACCGCGGGCCTCCAGGGCGGTGCGTTGCGCGGCGGTGACCTGACGGCCCAGATGCACCACGGCGCGGATGTCGACCGCGTCACGGAACACCACGGCCATGGCGGCGTCACCGAACATGGCGCGCACTGCGGCAACCGACACCGGCCCGACCCCGGCGAGCTCACAGACCTCCTCGCCTTCGGCGAACCCGCGGTTGAGGGCGCGGATGTCGACCAGGGCGATCACCTTGCGTTCGGGCCGCACCGCACCGCCCGAGAACCGCGGCCTGCCCATGCCCGTGCCCACGCCGACGCCCCCCGACCCCGACCCCGACCCCGACCCCGACCCC
>JANMIX010000198.1:0-1520 GCA_031376015.1 Acidimicrobiia bacterium
CCGTGGCGGCAGCGGCAGGCGTGTCGCGGCCCACTCTGTACCGATGGTTCCCGACCAAGGACGCCCTCCTCGAGGCGTTGCGGGCCTATGAGGGGAACCTCTTCGATGCCCGCCTGCAGGCGGTGGTGGCGTCCACGCGCAGCCCCCAGCGACGCCTCGACGCTGCGCTGCGATTCCTGGTCACCTACCTCGACGGGCTGATGGGCCCCGACCCGATCGGGGCTGATCCCCGCTTCGCCCTGCGGTCGCTCGGGAACGCCCTCGCGCCTCGCACCGCCTCACTGGAGCGTCTCCTGGGCGACGCGCTGGATGTGGTCCCGGCGGTGCGACAGGGCCGGCTGACCCGGGCGGAGGCCGCCGAGTTGTTCTTGCGCCTGGCCTACTCGCACTACCTGATCCCCCATCCCGATCCCGAAGCCCTGCTGGCCAACCTGCGGAGCTTGTGTGCCCTCCCGCGACGTTCGATCACCACCGCAACCGGATGATGGGCTCTGCGCGCCATGCAACACGTAGCGAAGGAGACGCCCGTGTCGATCGCCGATGAGGTCATCGCCGAGGCGCGTGCCCACACCGGGCTCGACGACCTGGGCCCCGAGTCGTTCCACGAAGGGCTCGTGGCACTGCTCGAAGGGGCGATCGCCGCAGGATCGTTCAACGAGTTGGGAATAGCGGTGCTGCGGGATCAAGCGCTGGGGCTGTTGAAGATCCGACTCTCGGTCGAGGACTGGTACCGCCGACATCCCGAGATCAACCAGCAGGAGATCCTCGCGCCCCTGTTCGGCCTCGGCTTGCCGCGCACCGGTTCCACCGCGCTCAGCTTCCTGCTGGGCGAGGACCACCGTGCTCGGTCTCTGCTGGCTTGGGAGAGCGGTGCCCCCACACCCCCGCCCGACCCGGCCACCTACGACACCGACCCGAGGATCGCCGCCACCGCAGTGCAGATGTCGCTCATCGACGAGATGGCGCCCAAGTTCAAGACCATGCTGCCGAGTTCGCCCACGGGGCCGACCGAGTGCCTGCAGATCCTGGCTCTCGACTTCCGTTCGGCCATGTTCGGTGCGCTGGGCGACAACCGGCGGTACGAAGCCTGGCTGCGCGACTGCGACATGGTGCCGGCGTACCGCTACCACGAGCGGGTGCTGAAGCTGTTGCAATGGAAGTTCCCCGCCAAGCCGTGGCGGCTCAAGTCGCCGGCCCACATGGCCTCGATCGACGCGCTCGTCGAGGTGTATCCCGACGCCCGCTTCGTGATGACCCACCGCGATATCGCCCAAGCCATCCCGTCGGTGGTGAGCCTGCTGGATGCCACCTCGGAGTACCTCCGTGACGGGCCGCTGGCCGAGGACTTCTCCGCCAACCAGGCAGCGTTCTGGGAGCAGGCGCTGCGCACGACGCTGGCGTATCGCGACACCGGCAACGAGGCACGGTTCTACGACATCGGCTTCGGGGAGATGCGCCCCGACCCCATCCCCGCCCTCGAGGGTCTGTACGCCTGGCTGGACGTCGAACTGACCGACGAC
>JANMIX010000199.1:0-5491 GCA_031376015.1 Acidimicrobiia bacterium
ATGTGTTCGATCGAGGGCTGCACCGCCGTGTCGGTGATCTCCGCGCCGCTGGCCAGGAAGGGCCCACGGTCGACGTCGAAGTGGGCGGGGAAGCGGAGTTGCACGTAGTTCTCCCCCAGCAGCGAGGTTTGCGACACCGCCGCGCTGGTGCCTGCAGGAATCTTGCGGTCATTCACGATCGACATCGTCACGCGGGCCCGGGTGCCGTCCACCGCAACTCCGGTGACGGTGCCCACCTGCACATCGGCCACGCGCACGGCGTGTCCGACGACCAGGTGCTGCACATCGGCGAAGGTGGCGTAGAGCTTCATGCGCCCCATCGGCGCACCGATCGTCTGCAGGGTGCATGACGAGGCCAGCGCGGTGCACAGCGCAACGAGCACGACCGCGGCCGGGCAACGCCTCACGGGCAGGCCAGTCCGGGCAGCGGGGTGCAGGGTGCGGGGCCCAGCCCCAGCAGGTCGAAGAGCGGCTGGATGGCGGCCGCGGCCGTACCGGTGGTGACGATGCGAACGCGCACACCACCACCCACCGGGTCATAGGCACGCACGACCCCCCGGCCGATCTCGTCGACCGCCTTGAGCAACTCCTGCACCGAGTCGGCGTTCGCCTCCACGGTGGCCGACACCGTGGCCAGCGAGGCCAGGTCCTTGGGCAACTGCACCCGGTAGTCGGTGAGGAGCGCCTTGCCCTCGTCGCTCAGGCGTACCAACGCCGACAGGAATCGGGCCAGGGCGTCGCGTTCGGAGGCCAGCACCCCGGTGGCGGTGGAGAAATCGTCGAGCAGGCGGCCCAGTTGCTGCTGGCGGGCCACCAGGACGCCCGCCAGGCGGTGCACGTTCTCGGCCACCGCCAGCAATGCCTGGTCCTGGGAGGCCAGCAGCGACATCAGGTCGCTGCTCTGGCGCAACGCCTCGTTCAGCACCCCGCCCTGACCCCGCAGCGCGGTGGCACCGTTGGCGAAGAGGTCCTTCACGGAGTTCGGGTCGATGGCTCGGGCGAGGTCGGTGACCGCCTGCAGGGCCTCGTCCGGTTCCACCGGCACATGGGTGCGCGACGGGGGGATGAGGGTGCCATCGCGCAGTCGGGGCTGGCCGGGCCGGTATGGCGGCGAGAGGACGATGTTGCGCTCGCCGATCAGAGAGAAGGGCACGATCGTGGCGTTCACATCCACCGGCAGCGGCACCTGGCGGTCGATGCGCATCTCCACCGACACGTGATCGCCCGACACGCGGATCTTGGTCACCCGGCCCACGTCGATGCCCATGACCTTGACCCTCGATTGCTCGTAGAGCGCTACGGCGCGGCGGAAGTCGACGCGCACGAGGTAGCCACCGTCGCCGGGGCGGGCGCAGGCCGTGAGCGTGGTGGCCAGGAGCAACACCATTGCCCCGAGGGCGGCGGTGCGCTTCACGGGCCCGCCGACTGCAGGATCGACACGAGATCCAGCCCCGGGATGCCGTCGGCCACCGAATCGATCCAGGGACCCTGACGGGTCGAGGTGGCGAACCCGGCGAAGGTGGGGCCCAGCAGCGCCAGCATGACGTTGAGTTCGTCAGGGTGAGCGTCGGTCACCGCCAGGGTGGCGTGCAGGTCATCGAGGATGGCCCGGACCTGGGCCCGGTGGGTGCTCACCAACTCCGAGAGCCGTACCACCGCGTCGGATCCCGAGCCCAGCAGCGTCGACAGCTCGTCGCGCCGGCGTGCGAGTTCGTCGAGCACCACAGAAGCCCGATCCACCAACAGCGAGATCTGGCGGTCCTTGCCGGCCAGCGTCGCCGTGATCCGCTGGGCGTTGTCGAGGAGTTGGGCGACCTGTTCCTTGCGTTGGTTGACCGCACCGGACACCGCCACCAGACCCTGTGCCAGTCCGGCGAGGTTGTCGCGGTTGTCGCCGCTGAGGTCGGTCAACTGGTCGAGCAACTTGTTGACGTTGGCGACATTCAATTCCTGGACCGCCCTGGTGGCGTTGTTCAGCACCTCGTTGACCGTCGAGGGCACCCGGGTGCGCTCCAGTGGGATGCGCCGCTCGGCCGCGGGGAGGTCGGCCATGTAGGGCGAGGTGACCGGTCCACCGAGGCGCATGTAGACACCACCGAGCAGGTTGGTCACCGCGATCTGCGCGGTGGTGGCCGGGCCGAGACGTACCTTTGAGTCCACCTCCCACGTGACGATGACCTGGCCCCGTTCGAAGTCCGGGGTGATGCCGGTCACCGAACCCACGTCCACCCCGGCGACCCGCACGAGGTCCCCGTTGCGCAGCCCGCCGGAATCGATGAAGACGCCCGACATCGAATAGCGCGACCGGAGAAGGCCCAGGGAGCCGATCGCGAACACACCGAGCACCACTGCACCGGTGACGACGACGGCGACGGCACCCACCAGCGGCCTGGAGAGGTCCTGGAAGGAGAAGGAGCTCAGCCGCTCCCGCAGACCCGCGAGCCGCTTCACGTTTCGCCTTCCACCAGGAAGCCCCGCAGGGACTGCGCGTCGAGCGCGCCGGCACCGCGAACGTGCGCCGCCAGAACGACGGGGTGCTGGCACGGCGGGGGGTTGTTCGAGACGCAGATCCCGTTGATGAGCAGGAACTGACCGAAGCTCGACGCCTTCAGCACGACACGCTCTGCGGCCGGGAAGTTCTGCAGCACCGTCGTCACGTCACCCAGATGCTGGTGCACGGTCCCGGTGACCGCCGCCAGCCCGTCGATGATGTGGCCCAGTTCGTCACCGCTGGTGGACAGCAGCGTCTGCAGCGCCGCACTCAGCTTCGGCAGTTGCGTCAAGGCGTCGTCGAGCACCTGCTGGCTGCCGGCGAAGGCATCGGTGAGCGTCGCCAGGTTGTCGATCATCTGCTCGATCTCGCGATCCCGACGAGCCACCGTGGCGGTCACCACCTGGTAGTCGCTGAGCAACTGGCCGATCGTTCCCTTGCGGGCCGCCATCGTGGCGAGCACCTGGTCGAGGTCGGAGATCACGGCATTGACGTTGGCCCGGTTCCCCGACAGTGCGGTGGTGAGGGCCTCCACCAACGAGTTGATCTGTGACGGGCTCACCGCCTGGGTGAGCGGGCCCAACTCGTTGAGCAGGGCGCCGAGGTCGACCACCGACCGGGTGTGAGTCATCTCGGCACCACCGGTGAGGCGTCCGGCGCCGTGGCCGGGATACAGGTACAGCTCGCGTTGGCCGATGAGGTTGGTCCACCGGACCGCGACCTCGGAGTCGTCGCTGAGTGTCACCGACGAGTCGACGTCGAAACGCACCTCGGCTCGACCGTCCACCGCAGAGACCTTGGACACCTGACCCACCGGCACTCCCGCCAGGCGGACAGGGTCACCGGGCTGCAGGTTGGTGGCATCGTCGAAGGTGGCCCGCAGCCCGTAGCGGCTCTTGCCCAACTGGAGATGGGCGATCTGGGCGCCGATGTAGAAGGTCAGCGTCAACGACGCCAGCGCGAAGAGCCCGAACGAGACCGCCTTGCGGGTCATGGCGCCGCCGAACACGCAGCCACGGGCACCGGCGACGCCGCGCCGGGCGGGGTCATCATGGAGGCCATCGAGTAAGGGCCGGACACGACACCCGCCACATGGCCGTCACCCAACTCGTAGATGAGCAGCTTCTGGCCGAGTGCGCCGATGAGGTCGGTGTTGGCCCGCAGGAACTGGGGGATGCAGGCCAGTTGGTCGAAGAGGGCCTTGGCCGCCGGAACCAACCCCAGCATGATCCGGTCGATGGCGGTGGCATGGGCGTCGATGAGGCTCGACAGTTCCCGCGAGACCCGGGAGGTGGCGTCGAGGAGACGGCCGAGGTCGTCGCCGTGCTCGGTCAGGGTGGGCAGCGCGGCGGCGCTGTCGCGCGAGATGGAGTTGAGCGCCACTCCGCGCGACGAGAGCCCCGAGGCCACTACCGCCAGATCGTGCAGGAGCGCCGCGGTCTGCGCGGTGCTGGCTTCGAGCGTGATGGCCAGCTCGGCGCCGTGGTCGGCGATCCGCCCGATGGCCGGCCCGGTGCCGTCGAGACCTCGGGCCAGGGTGTGCACCACCGATCCCAACTCGAGCGGGTCCACCGCGTCCAACAACCGTGAGGCGGCCCCCAGCACGTCGATGACCTCGGTGGGCCCCTGGGTGCGGGTGATCCGGGCGCCGTCACCCAGGTAGGGGCCGCTCGCCTCGTGATCGCCCGGGTCGAGGCGGATGAACTTGGGGCCGAACACCGACAAGGGCTCGACCGAGGCCGACACGCTGTCGGGGACCCGGATGCCGTCGTCGATGTGCAGGGTGATGTCGGCCTGGCCCCCGGCCAGCAACTTGATCCCGGCGACGGTGCCCACCGTGACCCCCCGGAGCTTGACCGTGGAGGTCTCGTCGAGACCCTGGCCGGTGCGAGGGAACGTGGCGCGCAGCATGTAGATGGACGCGTACTGCCCAGCGGACACGCTGACTGCGACCACCACGACGCCGATGGCCAGCACCACGGTGACGGCGCCCAGCACCACTCGGTTCGCGTAACTCCAGCCCCGGTGGATCATCCGGTGAGCGAGACCGTGGTCGAGGTGCCCCAGAAGATGAACGACAGGAGCAGGTTCAACAGGACGATGGTGATGATGGAGGTACGGATGGCCCGGCCCACGGCCACACCCACCCCGGCGGGCCCGCCGCTGGCGTTGAAACCGTAGTAGCAGTGGATGATCACGATGGCCACGGCGAAGATCAGCACCTTGATGATGCTGTAGACGATGTCGATCGGCGGCAGGTACAGGTGGAAGTAGTGGTCGTAGATCCCCGGCGACAGCCCCAGCACGGTGGTGGTCACGAACCGGGAGGCGAAGAAGCTGGCGAAGAGCGAGATCAGGTACAGCGGGAGCAGCGCGATCAGCGTGGCCAGCAGCCGGGTGCTCACCAGGAAGGGCACGGGCGGCACGCCCATGACCTCGAGGGCGTCGATCTCCTCGGAGATGCGCATGGCCCCCAACTCGGCGGTGAAGCCGGCACCGACCTGGGCGGCCAGGGCCACCGCGGCGATGATGGGCGTGATCTCGCGGGTGTTGCCGAAGCTGGCCACCAGACCGGTGAAGGACTCGGCGCCCAGACCGCGCAGCCCGTTGAACCCTTCGATACCCACCGTGGCGCCGGTGGCCAGCGACATGGCGCCGACCACGAACACCATGCCGCCGCCCGCCACATAGGCACCCGCCCCCACGACGACGTCGCTGATCTGACGCAGGACCTCCCGGAGATACTTCCGCCGCAGGACCAAGTCGAAGAACGTGTGGGCCACGACGCGCTGGGCGAAGAGCAGGAACGAACCAAGCTGGGCGAGGCCACCGCCGGCAGATCGGGTGAGGGCCTGGGCTCGTCGGGTGACCGGGTTGACGGCGAGCATGTCAGATCTTGGGTGGCACCACGACGAAGTACAGCGTGGTGACGACGTAGTTGACGATGAACACGAGGATGAAGGTCTGCACCACGGCCTTGTTCACGGCCCGCCCGACCCC
>JANMIX010000204.1:0-7347 GCA_031376015.1 Acidimicrobiia bacterium
CCTACATGAGCGCGGACAGCAGCGGCCGGCGGTCGGGCCCGTACTCGGTGCTGGTGCCTTCGGCGTCGGTGTCCGTGCCCGATCTCGGCCATCCGATGAGCGTGAACCTCTGCGCCGGTTGACCCACGTTGGTTGGGGTGACCGCTGGTCGGGTCCTTCGGGACCCGACCAGCGGCGCGTCTCGGCCGAAGTCAGTTCGGCCCGCCCATCACCGAGCGTCGCGATCGGGCGGACATGACCGAACCCACCGAGCGCCACGCCATGATCGACAGCGCGCTGGCGGCCGAGCCGATGCACAGCGCCGAGCCGAACGAGCCGATCGAACCGATCGACAGGCAGGAGCCGACGGAGCCGATGGACAGCACGGAGCCTTTGGAACCGATGCAGAGCACCGAGTCCTGGGACCACAGCGAGAGCTTCGAGTTCTGCGATCGGGTCATGTGGCCAGCCTGCCTCACCGAGGCGCCGGGATGCCGCTCTGCGGGCCACAGTCGGACCTGACGCGGATGTCAGCTACGGGGAGGAGTTTGGCGTCTTTGTGGCGAATACCGATGAATGCGCACAATCTCGGCAAGAGGCCGGTCCACCGGCATCCGCATCGGCGGTACCCCCGTGGGGGCGACGCGACGCCGGCGGGCGGTTGCGGCCCTGGTCGCTCTGGCGCTGGTGACTCCGCTGGGCGTGCACATCGCTGACGCCCAGAGCCCAGCCCAGACCGCGAACCTGTGCGGCACCAACGACCTCCCCGAGACCGGCCTGCAGGGCGATGTGCCGCTGGCCGACCAGCAGAGCCGGCGGGCCGAGCAGGGCTACAACTGCGGGATCTCCCTCGTCGGGCACGCCACGCTGGGCAACCTCGGCCGCTCGCCGGGCGGCAACGCCAACATGGCGTGGTCGGGGAACTGCGCCTATGTCGCCGGCGGCGGTGCCGTGTTCGGACGGGGCACGGCGTCGGCCAACCAGGGTGTGGCCGTGGTTGATGTGAGCGACCCGACCCACCCGCAACACGTGGGCACGCTCACCTCCCCGGGCTCGAGCCTCTCCTCCGAGACGATCCATGCCGTCGACGTGGCCGGCCCCAACCCACGCCATGTGCTGGTCACCGGCGAGTACGGCAACCAGTCCGGTGGCGGTAAGCCGATGGATGTCTTCGACGTCACCGACTGCGCCCACCCCCGGCTGCTCGAGACGTTCGTATGGCCGGAGAACATCCACAACCTGACCATCTCCGGCAACGGCCGTTATGTCTTCGCCACCCAGCCCCTCCAGGTGGTCGATCTCGACCCGCTCTTCGACACCAACCCGCTCACCGGCATCAAGCTCCTCGGCAACCTCGAACAGGCCATCGACTACCCCGTGGTGGCCGTGGGCCCCGTGGCCGATGTGGATGACGCCGCGCCCGGGGTTCGCCGCAATGGTGACCTGTGCCGCCAGTCGTCCTGCTACGAGAGCCACGAGGCCTGGCCCAGCGACGACGGCACCCGCCTGGTGCTCGGTGGCCAGTTGCCCACCTTCGACGTGTTCACCGTTGTCGACATCGGCCCGTGGCTGGCCGATCCCGCCCACGGCACCACCCACGTGCTCGGCCAGCGCGAGGGTCGCGGCCACTCCATCCGCACCGCCACCATCAACGGCAAGGAGTATGCCTTGCACTCCGAGGAGAGTCCCTTCTCGACTGCCTACGGCTGCCTCCCCTCCGAGGCCAACCCCTTCGCCGGTGTGGCCGAGCCGTGGCTGAGCGACATCTCCGATCCCACCAACCCGAAGATGCGGGTCAGCCAGTTCCACCTCGAGATCAACAAGCCGGAGAACTGCCAGGCGCAGGGCAACTCACGGGTGCAGGCGTCGGTGCACTACCACGACGTCGACGACCCCACGAACACCACCTTTGCCATGCTGTCGATGTGGAACGCGGGCCTGCGGGTGGTGGACCTGCGCAACCCGCTGCAACCCACCGAGGTCGGCTACTTCAACCCCGGTGACGTCGACCCCTCCAGCGCGGTGAAGCTCGACCAGGCCTGGGGACACGTGCGCTACGTCAAGAGCACCGGGCAGATCTGGTTCGCCACCGCCACCGGGGGATTCTGGGTCGTCGAACTCGAACCGCAGGTGCGGGCCGCCCTCGGCTTGGCGCCGCAGTCCACGCAGCACCCGCAGGGCTTCGCCGGCCGCGTCGGGGTCACCACCCTGATCGATCCGCGCATCATCGCCAACGCGGCGCCGTACTACTGCACGCTGGGCAACAACGTCACCCGGCTGGGCTGAACCCGCAGGAGTTCACACCGTCGTCAGCCGCCGGCGCAGTTCGGCGGCGGCGTCAGGCACCCAGGTGCGGTTCGTGTCCGCCACTGCCGCGCCGAAGGCGGCGTCGCTGATGGTGTAGGCGCGGCGGGCGTTGGCGTGGAGGATCTGTTCCTTCACCGCCGGCGTGAGGGCTGGGTAACCGAATTCGGCCTGCATCCATTCGGGGATCTCGAACGCCCGGAAGGCGTCGATCAACGGTTGCGGCGAGCCGTACCAGATCGAGTCCGTACCCCACAGGATCCGCTCGGGCCCCACGGCACGCAGCAACTTGCCGAGCACATGGGCGGCCTCGGGAGGCCGGCGCAGCATGAGATACCAGGTGGATCCCAACTCGGCATACACGTTTGCTCCGGGGCCGATCCCGGCTTGCTCGAGGCTGGCCACCAGACGATCGACGCCCTCGGGGTGCACAGGGTCGTAGGCGCCCTCCTGGCCGTGGGGGTTGGTCTCGTACCCCGAGTGGTACACCACGAAGGTGATGTCGGCGAAGAGCCGAGCAGCCGGGCCGATGTCGCGTGGTGATGCAGTCGGGATCGACACGTCGGGCACCGGCCCCCCGAGGCCCTTGTGGGTGGCCACCAGCCGCGGGCCGAGGGTGCGCACCTGCTCCAGGAACGGGAGCCCGACCTCCTCGTCGTCGAGGAACCAACCACCGCCCGGCGCCGCCGCCGTCGGCGGGCCGTAGAGCGTGTAGCACTTCCATCCCGACGGCCGGAGTTCGTCGTGCCAGCGGGCCATGTCGTCGAGCACCTGCGGGCCGTAGTTCGGGTGCACGATCGTGTGGGTCAGGACCCGGCCGGGTCCGTAGCGCTCCACCACCTCGCGGGCGGCCGCGATCTGGGGGTTGGTGAGCACGTTGTCGGCCTCGAGGCCGGGAGTGGAGGTGAGCAGTGCCATCGCGGTGGTGCTCGACCCGAACACGAGGCTGGCCCACATGGCGGCGTCGATCTTGGCCGGATCGACCCCGCCCGCCCACCGCTCGGGGTCGACCATCTGCAGGAAGCCGCCCACGGCGGCGGCGGAGGCACCCCTCCAACGGCCGGCGTCCACCAGATGCGTCTGCACGTCGACGACCGGCGCGTCGCCGCCAAAGGCCGCCCAGGCAGCCTCGTCGTCGTGGACCGCCTCCTCGGGCACCACGAAGAACCCTCCGCCCCAGGCCGCATCCAGGGCCCGCAGAGAAACTGCGGTGGCGCGCCGTTGTTGGGCCATCTCTTCCGGCGGACGTCCTGCCCGCTCGGCCATCGCCTCGACCGACGCGGCTGCCTCCCACGCCGCTCTCACCGTGCGGGCCGGGGCGGGTGGCGACACGTACTCATCGGTGGCGTAACCCCGCAACAGCGGAGACAGGGCAGTCATGAGGCGAAATCCCAGGCTGGCACCGCGGTCACCGTACTGGGGGACGTGGTTGTCGGAGCCGTGTCAGGCATGCCACCCGGTGATCCGCGCGAGGTCGACGGCCAGTGCACCGGTGACCGCACCGGGTTGCCGGTAGACGACGAAGCGAGCAGCGAGCGCGTCAATGGCAGCCGCCAGATCCGCTCCTTCGAGCACCCGAGCCGCGCCGTCGGCTCGCACCCACCACAACGCCGACCAGTCCTCGTCGTAGTGCTCGACGAGCACGCTCACCCGCGGGTCGGCGACCACGTTCGCCACCCGTTGCAGGCCGGTGGAGCGCTTGGCCTTCACCGTGTCGACGGGGATCGCCAAGGATCGTTGGTCGAGCACAGCGAAGACCACCGGGACGAGATGCGGCGACCCGTCGGCCTGCAACGTGGCCAGCACGCCGTGCTGGGCCTCCCGCAACTTGGCCCAACATTCGTCGGGCGCCAACGATGCCATCGGCGCATCCTGCCCCCGATCGACGCCGACCGCACCGTGGTGCGGCCACCGCGTGCGCGGCCGCGGCCCTGGCGCGGACATGCTGTGGGGATGGAGTCCTTCACCGTCCATGTCACCGAGGCAGAGATCGCCGAACTCCACCGGCGCCTCGACCACACCCGCTGGCCCGACGCCGAAACCGTCGGCGACTGGTCGCAAGGAATTCCGCTCGACTACCTGAAGGACCTGTGCGCCCACTGGCGGCACGGCTACGACTGGCGGCGGTGCGAGAACCGGCTGAACGCACTCCCCCAGTTCCGCCACAACGTCGATGGGCTGGGTATCCACTTCCTCCACGTCCGCTCGCCGCATCCCGACGCCCTTCCGCTGGTCCTCACCCACGGGTGGCCGGGATCGATCGTGGAGTTCCTCGACGCGCTCGGTCCCCTCACGGACCCCACCGCGCACGGCGGCGACGCCGGCGACGCGTTCCACGTGGTGTGCCCGTCGCTCCCGGGGTACGGGTTCAGCGACAAGCCTTCGCAACCGGGCTGGGGCGTGGAGCGCATCGCACGAGCGTGGGCCCAGCTGATGGCCGAACTGGGCTACGACCGGTACGGCGCGCAGGGAGGTGACTGGGGTTCGGCGGTGACCGAGGCCATCGGCGTGCACGACCCGGACCATGTCGTGGGCATCCATCTGAACATGGTGTTCGCGGGGCCGTCGAAGGAGCAGCTCGCCGAGCTCACTCCTCAGGAGAGCGCCGCGCTCGAGGCCGGCGCGCACTACCAACGCTGGGACAGCGGGTACTCCACTCAGCAGGCGAGCCGGCCCCAGACGGTTGGCTACGGCCTCGCCGATTCGCCGACGGCGCAGTGCGCCTGGATCGTGGAGAAGTTCTGGTCCTGGACCGACTGCGACGGCCTCCCCGACAACGCGTTGAGCCGAGATCAGATGCTCGACAACGTGAGCCTCTACTGGTTCACCAACACCGCCACTTCCTCGGCCCGGCTGTACTGGGAGAGCTTCCACCGCATGCGGGCCCGCGACACCCTCACCGTGCCGGTCGGGTGCTCGATCTTCCCCAAGGAGATCTTCCGCGCCTCGCGCCGGTGGGCTGAGGCCCGCTTCCCGACGCTGTCGCACTGGAAGGAACTGGAACGGGGCGGGCACTTCGCCGCCTTCGAACAGCCGGAGGCCTTCGTCGACGAGGTTCGCACCTGCTTCCGGTCGATGCGCTGAGACCGCCGTGTCGCTGACCCAATGGGAACGGAGCCACTCCGCATGACCGCCACCGAACCCACGCCGGCGAAGCCGCAGGAGTTCACCCACCGGCAGCGGATCGTGATCTTCAGCGGCCTGATGCTGGGCATGCTGCTGGCCGCGCTCGACCAGACCATCGTGGCCACCGCGCTGCCCACCATCGTCACCGACCTCGGTGGGGTCGAGCACCTGTCGTGGGTCATCACCGCGTACCTGCTGTCGACCACGGTCTCCACCCCCCTCTGCGGGAAGTTGGGGGATCTCTTCGGCCGCAAGCGCGTGTTCCAGATCTGCATCGGCATCTTCCTGCTCGGTAGCGGCGCCTGCGGCGTGGCTCCCACCATGGCGGCCCTGGTGGGTTCGCGAGCACTGCAGGGACTGGGTGCCGGTGGCCTCATCGTGCTGGGCCAGGCGGTCATCGCCGATGTGGTTCCACCACGCGAGCGAGGCCGCTACCAGGGGATGTTCGGTGCCTTCTTCGGCGGCGCCAGCGTGGCGGGGCCGCTGCTCGGCGGGTTCTTCACCGACCACCTTTCGTGGCGTTGGGTGTTCTTCGTGAACATCCCGCTCGGCATCCTGGCCCTCGTGGTCACCTCGGCGGTGCTGCCCGACCTCGGGCGCCGGCAGCGTGTGGTCATCGACTACGCCGGCACCGCGGTGATGACCGTGGGCATATCAGCCCTGGTCCTGGCCACCACGTGGGGCGGTGTGCAGTACACCTGGGGATCCCCCGAGGTGGTGGGTCTCGGCGTGCTGGTTGTCCTCGCCACCATGGTGTTCGTGCGGATCGAGCGGCGAGCCGAGGAGCCACTGATGCCCCTGCGGCTATTCGGCATTCGTACCTACACGCTGTCGTGCGCCATAGGGCTGCTCATCGGAGCCGGGATGTACTCCGTCATCGGCTTCCTACCGCTGTTCCTGCAGACGGTGAACGGCGCCACCGCGTCGGCATCGGGGATCCTGCTCATCCCGCTGATGTTGGGCCTGATCGGCGCGTCGGTGGCGGCGGGGCAAGTGGTCACCCGCACCGGGCGCTACCGCATCTTCCCGATCGCGGGCACCTCGCTGATGACTGTGGGGCTGTTCCTCCTCAGCCGCCTCGACGGCAGTTCCTCTCGGCTGCAGTCCGGGGTCTTCATGATGATCACCGGCATCGGGATCGGCCTCGTCACCCAGATCATCGTGCTGGCCACCCAGAACGAGGTTCCCGCCGCCGACCTGGGGGTGGCCACGTCGTCGATCAACTTCTTCCGCTCGATCGGCGGCTCGGTGGGTGTCGCGCTGGTCGGCGCCCTGTTCAGCGCCCGCCTCGACACCGCGCTGATCGGTACCGGCGCCGAAGGCACCACCGCCGCGCCGAGTGACATCGCCAAACTCGGCGTGGCCGACCGCGCCACGTATCAGGGCGACTTCGCCCACGCCCTAGCGGGCACGTTCACCTACATGGTGCCCCTCGCGATCCTGGCGGTGATCCTGGCGGTGTCCCTGCGCGAGAACCCGCTGCGCCGCACCACCCACGCCGCCACGCCGACCGAGCCGATCTGACCCGCTAGAACGCCCCGCTCGGCGCGCTCGGCGAACCCGGTCCGGGGTTCGGGTTGATGGTCACGTTCTGTTGCATGAGGGTGCGCGTGTTGCCGGCCCGGTCCACGATGTCGACGCTGATGTTGTAGGTCGACGCGATCAGCGGTCTCGGCGGCGGGACCCTCCAGTTGTCACAGGAACCGGCGCTCGGGCACGAGATCGACGTCACCGTCGGCGACCCGAACGTCGTGGGTGTGAAGGTGGCGGTGATCGTGGCCACTCCCGAGGTCGTGTCCGCCGAGGTGCCAGTGAGGTCAGAGGAGGCGTCCAGGATCAGCGGGCTCGTGATCGTTCCGGTCGGCGACACCGTGTCGACCCGCACCACCACGGTCGTCGAGGACGAATTGCCGGCGCGGTCGGTCGCGGTGCCGGTGA
>JANMIX010000704.1:0-1734 GCA_031376015.1 Acidimicrobiia bacterium
GCTCACCGCGGAGGCCACCTGGACCGACCCGGTCGACGACCTGACCCTGCCCCGCTGCGAGGATCGACCCCAGAGGGCCGTGGCGTTCACCGTCCCCATCGGCGCCGAGGAGGACCTCGCGCTGCTGGCGGCATCCGACGCCACGTTCAACAGCAGCGAGTACGGCGCCATGACGGTGCACGGAAACGTGCACCACTTCGGCGACACCCACCATCGGGTCGTGCACTACCGCTTCCGGG
The DNA here is from genome assembly GCA_031376015.1 of Acidimicrobiia bacterium. Lineage (GTDB taxonomy): Bacteria > Actinomycetota > Acidimicrobiia > Acidimicrobiales > JACDCH01 > JANMIX01. Next base: position 240 of record JANMIX010000704.1, read on the forward strand.
CCACCACCCGGTTCCGCGAGTACTTCGACGCGCCGGCCCTGGCCCCGGCACTGCCCCCGGGATCGGGCGCGGTCGACACGGATCCCGACGTGGTGATCGATGACGGCCGCAGCGTGGTGGGCCCGCTGCGATCCGTGTCGATCCCCAGCACTGCCCGACCGGCGGCACCCGTCGTGCACTCGGTGATCCCGTTGTTGCGCTGGGACGAAGGCACCGAGGCCGAACAACCGATGGCGGTGCGCCGTCGCCGCCGGGCCGGCGTGCGGATCTACCTCGAGCGACCCTGGTTCAGCTCCGGCGAAGGCGAACTGCTCGGAGTGCTGCTCGCGCCGTCTGGCAATGACGCCGGTATCGAAGCGTGGGTCAGCCAGTGGGGCGCCGACCCGGTGTGGGCCTCGGCGCCGATCAACCGGCGGGCCATGAGCGTCGAGCTCGAGGACCTGCTGCGAGCGTCGGGCATCGACGATCGGCCCGGTGATGCCGCCCCGGTGACGCCGCCGGCCACGTTGCCCCTCGCCGCCTTGGCCGACCAGCCCATGGTGCAGGTGCTGGGCTACAAGCCGCTCTACAACGAGGCGCGCCAGCTCTGGTACGTGGACGTCGCCATCAACCCCGACACGGGCGCGGGCACGGCCTTCTGGCCGTTCGTGCGGCTGTCGGTCGCCCGGTACCAACCCGACAGCCTGCCGGGCTGTCATCTCTCGGCGCCGGTGCGGTGCGACTACGTGCAACTGGTACCCGAACGCACCGCCAGCGTGTCGCGCACCGACGTGCGCCACGTGCGGGTGGTGGTGAGCGGGCCCATCGGGCTCCGGCCCGCCGATGGCCGCGTCCTGGACCGGACAGTCGACCAGCCTCGGGGCGTCGCCGCGGCACAGGCGATCGTCGGGGTCAACCGCACGATCGTGGCCCGGCTGCAACGGCGCGACCCCGACATCCCCACCGACCTCGGTTGGGAGACCGTCGCCGCCACCGAGTTGGTGGTGCGGGGGCAGGGTCACAACCAGTCCGAGGCCGCCTGGGTCGGCAGCCTGGAGGCCCCGGTCGACATCGCCCTGGCCCGGCCGGGCGACCAGCCCGACTGGCAGGTGCAGGTCGAGGAGTGGGAGCGCCTCCCCGGCGACCCCGCCTCGCTGGCGCCGAACGCGTCCACCGAGCCGGTGTGGGAGCGCCGCCTGATCTACGCGGACGAGATCGGGTTGTGACGCCGACGAGAGGATCTGCCGCCGCCGCTCAGGGTGCCGGCAGATCCTCCTCGGTGCAGACCTCCACGCCGGTGGCGGCCAGCGCGGCGGCAGCCACCCCCGGCTCGTCCACCAGGGTGCGGGTGAACGACCCGTCGTAACGGGCGCGCGCCCCACACGACGGCGACCGGGCCTTGAGCACGGCGCGGGTTGCCGCGGGGGCGGTGCCCCCCGCCACCAGTTGCTCGGCCCCCCGCCGGTAGGCGTCGGTCACGTCGCGCCCATCGGCCGTGCGCACGGTGCCATCCGCC
>JANMIX010000212.1:0-3794 GCA_031376015.1 Acidimicrobiia bacterium
CCCTTCGCGATCGAGCAACCGTGCGAAGGCGACGCTGTACGGCGTCCCGCCGTGCGTGACAACGAGGACGCGGCCAGGGCCTTCACCATCGGGGTCACCCGCGTGAAGCTGCAGGGCTTCGCGGTGGCGGGCGCCGTCGCCGGTCTCGGAGGCGCCGTCTACGCGCACCTCCTCCCCCTGGTCGACAACCGTCAGTTCCCCACCAGCGAGAGCATCCACGTGGTGGCCATCGCGGTGATCGGCGGGATCGGGGTGCTGGCCGGGCCACTGCTGGGCGCCCTCTACCTGGTGGGTATCCCCGGCATCTTCGCGCTCGACAGCATGGGTCAGAGCCTGCTGCAGGCGGGCTGGCTGGCCTTGATCCTCGCCTACCCCAGTGGGCTGGCGGGCGCGCTGGCCCCGGCCCGCGAGCGCCTGCTGCGTCTGCTGGCGGCGCGGGCGGGCGTGGCCTTCGAGGCCGAGCCGGTTCCCGTGGCGAGCCCGGCGTTGGCGTTGCCGGTCCGTGCCCCCCGGACGCCTCGGCGTGAGCCGTTGCTGCGGGTGCACGACGTGCGCAAGGCCTACGGCGGGGTCACCGCCGTGGACGGGGTGAGCTTCGAGGTGTTCGAGGGCGAGACGCTCGGCCTCATCGGCCCCAACGGTGCCGGCAAGACCACCCTGTTCGAGATCGTCAGTGGATTCGTGCGCCCCGACAGCGGCACGGTCTCCTTCCTCGGCGCCGACGTCACCTCGACGACGCCGGAGGAGCGGGGCCGGCTCGGGCTCATCCGCTCGTTCCAGGAGGCAAGCCTCTTCCCCACCCTCACGGTGGAGGAGACGGTGATGACCGCCTTCGAACGGGTGGAGCCCAGCGACCTGCTCTCCGGGCTCACCGGCGTGCGCACGGCCGAGACGGCCAAGGCGGCGCGGGCGCGCGAACTGCTGGCGGTGATGGGCCTCGAGGCCTACCGCACGAAGCAGATCGCGGAGTTGTCCACCGGCACCCGGCGTATCTGTGAGATTGCCTGTCTGCTGGCCCTGGAACCCGTGTTGCTCCTACTGGATGAGCCCGCCGCCGGTGTCGCCCAGCGCGAGACCGAGGCCCTCGGAGGCCTCATCGAATCGGTCAAGGAGCACCTGGGCACGACCCTGATCGTGATCGAGCACGACATGCCCCTCATCAACGAACTCGCCGGTCGGATCATCGCGTTGGAATCGGGGCGCATCATCGCCCAGGGCGACAGCGACACCGTCCAGTCGGACTCCGCGGTCATCGAAGCCTTCCTCGGCACCGACAATCTCGCCGTGCAGCGCTCGGGTCAGCGACCGACCTGAGGAACGCTCACGACCTCGGCGATGCCGGGCGGGCTCGCAGCACCGGCAGGGCGGCGAGCGTCACCACCACGGTGACGGCCGCGACGGCCGAGGTCGCCGTCCAGGAGAGCGTGTCGCCCCGCAGAGCGGCGGCGATCACGAGGGTGCCGAGCCCGTTGGCCAGCGCGATGCCGCCGTGGAACGCCTGGAAGCGGGTGCGCATCACCAGATCCAGCAGGATCCCGTTGAGGAATCCGTTGGTCACCAGCACCAACACCACGACCGGGTTGTCCAAGGCGAGATAGAGGGCGACGACCGCCGCGGTACCGGCCATGCCCATGGCCGGGAAGCCCGGGCGGCCGGTTGCATAGAGACCCGCCGCCAGCACCACCGCCAGCACCGCCGCCGGCGCCGTCCACCACGCCGCCGAGGCGGCGACGGCCAGCACGGCGAGCCCCGCGGTGATGCTCAAGGTGAAGCACAGGTCGGCCAGCGCCGGCGCCGGCCCCACGTAGTACCAGCGGTCCTCTGTGTTCTGGGCGATCTCGAAGGCGGATCCGGCCAGCAGCAACGCGGCCGCGATCATGACCAGACCGGGGCGGGCCATCGTGGCCTCCAGCGCCGCGTGGCGATCCCAGGCGACGGCCAGCAGCACGACCGGCGTGCTCAAGGTGAACAGGTGGGCACCCAGCACCCAGGCCGCCACCGGCGGACGCAGATCGATCTGCGCCGCCAGCAACGCCCCGGCGCGATCAGGGGCGCTCGACATGGTCCTTCAGCGCCTGCAACCAGGCCGGCAACGATGCGGCGGCCACCTTCTGGAGCATCGGCTTCATGGCCCGGGCGGTGGCTCCGGTCATGACCTGGGCGGCGCTGACCTGCACCCCGCCGGCGACCGGATCGATGCGGAACACGTAGGTCGACACCGCACCCCGGGTCTTTCCCCGGAACCGGAACAGTTCGCCGGGCCGGAACTCGGTCACCGTCGCGTCGATCGACACCGGCCCGGTCTTGAAGGAGAAGGTGCTGCCACCGCCCATGGGACCACCGGCGACGACACTGCGGATGTCCTTGTACCAGTGCGGCCAATCGGTCACCGCCACCAGGGCGTCCCACACCACGAGGGCGGTGGCCTCGATGAGCACGGCACCGTCGGCCTGCACGGGCGCCCGCGGGTCCAGGGATGCCGCCGTGACGCCCTCCACGGCCACCAGTGGTGCCGCATTCGGACTCGCCGGCGCCGCCGGCTCGAAGGGTGCTGCCGATGCCGGTGTCTGCTCCTCCTCGATCAGCGCGGTGACGTCCTCGAGCCTCATGCCCACCGAGGCCATCTGTTCCTCGAGGACGGCCATGGTGATGCGAGGATGACCGTGCTCGGCGGCGTACGCCTCCAGGTTCGGGACCGCGAACTCGCGCACGAACTCCGGAGCGGCGGCCAGCAAGGCGGCGGCGTCGTCGTCCCAAGGAATCGAACCTTGCCCACCGCCGTCCCCGGCACCCACCGGCGCGGGCGTGGACTCGGCCCTGGTGGGGGCCTCGGAGGCCACCGGGATGCGGCGCCGCTTGGCGTCGCGAGCCTCGAGGTAGCCGGGCTTGATCGCCTCCATGAGCCCACCGAGATCGGGGCGCTGCTCCAACAACACCGTCAGGTTGGACGCCCATTGCATGGGCACGATCACGAACATCTCCGAAGGCCGGATGTGGTTGAACATCCGGCCTCCCATGTCGCCGGGGGTGAGGATCACGTTGGGATCGTGGTACGGCACGGCGAACAACTCGCCGCACAACGAGGTGCCCGCCGCGCCGCGGGGCGGCACGCCGTCGATGGCGGTGCGGGCCGCGGCAATGGTGGCGGCGTACTGCGGTTCACACACGACCACCAGGAGATCGATGGCCACCCCGTCGGGCACCGCATCGAGGGGAGCCGAGCCGATTGCCCGGAACATGCCCTGCGGCAACGCGTTCTCACCGGTCTTCACCAGCCGTGCGGCCTCCTCGGTGAAGTAGGGGGTGTTGGTGGCCAGGTACCGACCGGTCTTGATCTCCTCGGGCGGATCGATGAAGCCCGCCTGCCAGGCACCGGCCACGCAGGCGTGATTGGCGGCGTCGACGTAGGCGTACTCGCCGAAGTCCATGGCACAGCGCACCAGGGCACAGGGCTCCACCTGCCGGGCCAGGTACTGCGGGGGGATCTCGTCGCGGAACATGCTGATGGCCACCGGATTGCCCCGCACATGACCGCGGCGGCGCAGCAACTCCGCCAGCGCCACCAGATCCAGGTCGGTCTCGTTCATCGGTGCTCCTCGATTGGGCTCGGTGTCGTCGCGCGGGGCGCGGGGAAACGCATGAAGATCGTGGAACCTGCCAGGGCCACGATCTGGAACACGACGAACAGACCGGGGTTGTGTTCTCGCGCCAGGAAGGTGAGCGTCACCACCTGGTTCGGGATGTGACACAGCAGGACCTTGCGGGTGTTCCACTCGATGAGGTTGTGCTCCGGG
>JANMIX010000221.1:0-4056 GCA_031376015.1 Acidimicrobiia bacterium
GACATTCATGGTGAGTGGTGGCTCGATCGTGCTGCTGTGGTGCAGCTGGCTGCGTAGTTTCGGTCGGGTCCGGCGCCTGCTCGCTGTCGCTACGAACCGATCGAAGCCTTCGGGACTTCTTGCCTGTTGATCGTGGCAGCGGGTGGGGCTCACGCCGCCGGAGTGGACTGGCCCTGTTAGGAACCTGATGACGTCCCGGGCCGCATGGCTCGTCGGCGATCTCTGATAGCGAATGTCTGGTGCCGCCCTTCGTCGTCGTAGCTGCCGTCGGCAACGACAACGACTCGAAGGGAACCAGGGATGAAGATCAGACTCGGTATCGACATCGCGTGTCGATCGCCCCACCACGCCGCCTGCGCGGACGAGACCGGCGCCTTGCTGTGGTCAAGGCATCGGTTCCAGACCGACGTCGCTGACCTCGAGGCGTTGTGGAGCCGGCTTCCCGTCGAGGTCGACGAGGTGATGGTGGTGATGGAACCGACCCGCAACGCCTGGGTGCCGCTGGCGGCATGGTTCCGTCGACGAGGCGCCGTGGTGGTGATCGTTCCGTCCGAGCAGTCCTCGGATCTCCGTGACTACCTCTTCAAGCACACCAAGACCGACCGTCTCGATGCCGAGCTACTCGCCCGTCTGCCGATGCTGCACCCCGAAGGGCTGCACCCGGCCGAATCGCTCGGTCCGGGCGACCCGCTGAAGCGGGCGGTCAAGATCCGTGCCGGTCTGGTCCATCGGCGCAGCACGGCCATGCATCGGCTCGACTCGCTGCTGGAGATCCTCGGGCCGGGCTGGACCGACGCGCTCGGCACCCGCATGACTCAGACAACCTTCAAGTTCTTGGCCGCCTACGCCAACCCTCACCAGGTCAAACGCCTCGGACGGGCCCGCCTGGCCCGCTGGTTCCAGCACCACACCCGCAAGGCATGGGGGCCCGAACGAGCTGCCGCGGTAGTCGCCGCGGCCGAGGCCACGATCGCGCTGTGGGGCAACGACGGTCTCGACTTCGAAGCACTCGCCGCGGACATCGCCGCTGAGGCCACGATCGCCCTCGAGGTCTCCGAACAGATCGCCCTGCTCGACCGCCGCATCCGTGACCTCTACACCGAAGCCGATCCCGATGGGATCGTCCTGTCGGTCCCGGGCGTCGGGGAGGTCCTCGCTGGCCAGATCCTCGGCCGGGTCGGAGATCCGACCCGGTTCACAAGCCTGGCCGCGGCCCGGTCGTTCTCTGGGTTGATCCCGAAACGGAACTCCTCCGGGCTCACCAACCAGGCTGGCGGGCCGACCAAGCGCGGCGATGCTTGTCTTCGAGCGGCCCTGTTCCAAGCCGCCGACGCAGCCCGCAAGGTCGACCCCCAGCTCGCAGCGCGCTACCAGCGGCTGATGTGCGACACCGGCCGCCACCACAACTCGGCGACGTGCACGATCGCTGCCGTGCTGCTCACGCGCATCGTGTCCTGCCTTCGCAGCGGCACCCTCTACGAGCTCCGCGACGTCGACGGGACACCCATCACCCCTGAGCAAGGCCGAGCCATCGTCACCGATCGCTACCAGATCCCCACAGACGTCCGCGCCGCCCGTCGAGCGATCTCAAAGGTTGCCAGCGCCACGCGAAGGGACGAGCGGGTCAAGAAAGGAGTCGCTGAGCGCTCCAAGACACCGCTCGTCCCGACACCAGCATGAACGCACCCGACACCCTTGACAACGCTTAGGAACTCAACGGCTCAGAGTTCATCAACAACGACGTCATCGGATGGCTCCAGGCCCGAGACATCGAACAGACCCGGTCACGGCCCTACCGCAAGAACGACCAGGCCACCGTTGAATCGAAGAACAACCACGTCGTGCGCAAGCACGCCTTCTACTGGCGCTACGACACCCCGGCCGAGCTGGCACTGCTCAACGAGCTCTGGCCGTTGGTGTCGATGCGACTGAACTTCTTCACCCCGACCCGCAAACCCATCGAATACACCACCACCGCGGATGGTCGCCGTCGACGCGTTTACGACGACCCGAAGACCCCATGGCAACGGGTACGCGACGCCGACATCCTCACCGGCGACCAGATCGCAGAGGTCGCCACCCGGATCGAGGGCGTGAACCCAGCCGATCTCACCCGCCAGATCAACCGGATCCAGACCCGCCTCGCCACCACCGCCCGAGCCAAGACCGAGGCGCTCAGCACCGCCAAACCCCTCGATCTGGAATCATTGCAACCGTCGATCAACCGATTGGCACCCGTCAAGCGCAAGCCCTCACACGCTCAGAACGTGTGAGGCACCACCAACCCGCACGAGCTCACTTCCCCGTGAGGCACCTCGGGAGGCCTCGGAGGCGATGTCCTGGAAGGACGGGGCTGACCTGGCCACGCGACGGATTCTTGATGACCTGGATCTCACCAAGGGGCCGAGGATCGAGGTTAAGGTGGGTGTCGGTGGCGGCGTCCAATTCACCCCTGCGAGAAGCGCACGAACCACGGCGGACGGCCGGCGCCGCTACCCGGTTCGCCCTGGTCCTGCTGCTCTGCGTGGCCGTCTTCCTTGCGCTATCAGCTGTGCGTGTGTGGTGGGCCTCCGACAACGGCATCCCGATCGGAACGACGGTGCCGGCGAACCTGGACTGGGACTGCGCCGAGCACATCAGGTGGAGGGACCCCGACGGTCACCAGTGGTGGGCGGGACAATACCCACACTTAACAATTGCAGCAACATACACCGGCTTTAACGGTCACGCGCAGGGGAAAATGACCTTCACCAGCCGCACGACTGCGCGGTTTACCGACCAAACAGGTGGCACGCTCGAACTAACTCTAATCCCAAAGGATCAATCGTTCCTATCTTCGTGCATACTAACACTGAATTGACGAGGGACTGTCAGGCACTCGGACGCACCATTGTCAAGCAGTGATTTGTTTTTCGTCTCTTCGCGGATCTGCGTGGTGAGGGTCCCGCCGGTGGGGTGAGGACCATCCACCGGTGAGGGCCACGGGGCCTCTGGACTGGTCGTTGCGACCGCCAACCCAGAGGACTCCCGTGACTGCCCCTGACGCTATGACCATCCGCCTGCACTTGCCGCGCATGCGGGTGCTCGGTGTTCCTGTTGACCTTCCCGAACGTCTCGAGGTCGCGGTGGAGGCGACAACGAGCGCGATTCGTTGTTCGGCGTGCGGGCACAAGGCCCGCACGGCTGCACCAGGCCGTGCGCCAACTGGTGCGGGACCTGCCCACCGGGGACCGGCCCACGACGCTGGTGGGGCGCCGGCGCCGTTTCGGCTGTGGCCGCTGCGGGACCACCACGACCGAGGTCCACCCCGCCATCGGTGAGGGGCACCTGACCCTGCGATTGCGTCGCCATCTGCTGGATGAGGTGTGCGACTCGACGGTCAACGCGGTCGCTCGCCGCCACCAGTTGGGATGGCATGCGGTCATGGCCGTGGTCACCACGGCCGCCGCCATCATCGGGATGCATCGACGGCGGCGGGTCCGGGTGTTGCGCATCGACGAGAAGTCGCTGCGCAAAGGCGGGGCGGGTTCTCCACCATCCTCACCGACGGCGACACCGGCACCGTGGTGGCTGTCCTGCCTGGCCGCTCGGGCGCCAAAGTGGCCGAGTTCCTTGCTTCCCAGGGCACCAGCTGGCGGCGCGGGGTCGAACTGGTGGTCACCGACATGGCGGTCTGCTTCAAAGCGCCGATCGCCCGTTGGTTGCCGCGAGCGGTACATGTGGTGGACCGTTTCCACGTCGTGCGCAACCTGCTGCGGCCCCCTGGCCGAGGCCCGCCGGGCCGCGCAACGCACCCCGCTGGGCGAACCCCATGACCCCGCGGTGTTCGGGGCCCCGCTGTCACGCTGCTCACCCGCGCCGACCGACTCACCGCCGAGCAGATCCACGAACTCGCCGGCCTGTTCGACGTCCACCCCCACCTGGCCGCCGCCTGGCAGCTCACCCAACGCCTCCACCGCATCTACCAAGCTGACGGCTACGACGCCGCCATGACCGCGCTCGCCGAATTCTCCGACACCTGGGCTCGCGTCGACAAACCCGAAGCGTTCGGACCCG
>JANMIX010000229.1:0-2222 GCA_031376015.1 Acidimicrobiia bacterium
GGACATGAGCGAATCACCGATCCGGTCCAAGCCGGGCCGGAACCCGTCCAACGCCGACCACGTCTGGCGACTGATGGCGAAGTTGGCGCCGTAGGGCAGTTGCGTGGTGTCGAGCCACCGGGGGGCGTCGCCCAAGTCGAACTCGGAGAGGTAGTTGCGCAGTGCCGGTGACAACCATGGCGGCACGGGCCCCTCGAAATGCAACACGATGCGACCACCAACCCCGTCGGCGCCGGTCTGGCTGAAGCCGGCGGCCAGCGCGTCGGCCCATCCCGGCCCCACATAGGTGTCGTCGTCGAGGTAGGCCAAGATCTCCCCGCGGGCCAGCGTCGCGCCGTGGTTCCGGGCCACGTTGAGACCTCCCGCCGCCTGACGCTCGAGGCGAACCGGCAGCCCCCCGGAAGCCGCCTCCGCCACGGCCGGCCCCAGATCGACCTCGGAACCGTCGTCGATCACGAGGACCTCACAGAGGGCGGGCGAGGGGCCACCCGCGCCGAGTGTCGCCAGGCAATCCGCCAGCAGGTCGGGCCGATCTCGGGTGGGAATGATCGCCGACACCGGGGGCACCGAAGGAGTGTACGGCGAGCCTCCGAAGCCCAGCGGTGACGATCCCGCGCACCGCCCCCGGACCCCTTCGCCCGAGAGGCCCTGCCGACTAGAGTCGCTCCTTCGTGACCGCCGCCACACCTGATCCGCCGACGTGGCTCCCCGTGGAGACCTGCGGCGTGTGCGGCACCACCACTGCCGACAAACTCGGACCCGCTCAGGGCGTGATGGTGCTGCGGTGCACGCAGTGTCGCACCGTGCGCTTCGAGTGGGTGAGGGACGCCACCGCCATCTATCAGGACGGCTATCACCTCGGCACCTCGGAGTTCGGCTGGGACTACTCCACCGAGGCTGAACAACGCTACGAGCGGGCCGTCTCCGATGCCCGACTCGCCTGGCTCGAACAGCGCCGGTCGAAGGGGCGTCTGGCGGATGTCGGAGGCGGCCTCGGCAGCTTCACCGCGGCCGCGGTGGCCCGAGGCTGGGACGCCACGCTCTACGAACCCGTCGGCTCGGCAGTGGCGTTCGCCCGCGAGCACCTCGGGGTGCCGGCGGTGCAGGGCGGCTTCGAGACGCTCTCCAGCGGCGACGAACAGTTCGACGTCGTTGCGCTCCTGCATGTGCTGGAGCACTTCCGACAGCCAGTCGAGGTGCTGCGTTCGCTTCAGCCCGCCATCGCCGATCACGGGGTCCTGTTGGTGGAGGTCCCGAACTTCGCCTCCATGAGCCGGCGCGGGGAGGGCGACAACTGGATGGGTTGGCAAGCGGGCGAGCACATCCATCTCTTCGAGCCGGCCACGCTGCGCACGGTGCTGACCCGCGCCGGCTACGAGGTGCTGGAGTTGGACTCGCTCGTTCCCGCCTGGGACGGCCTGGTGCCGGATGCCTGGGCCCACTTCCTGGGCCTCGAACGGGTGTTGCACGCCGCGGTGCATCTCCGCCGCAAACTCCGCCGCTCCGTAGTCCACGCCGGCGATGGGCATCCCTCCGGCGCACATCGGACCGGATCCGTCACCGCGCAAGAACGACCGAATTCGCCCGTGGCCGAGCTCACTGGGCTTCGCGGTACCACCGTGAGAAGCGTGCTGCAGGGGGTCACGGCGGTGGAGGAGCGAACACGCACAGGCCTGAACCTCCGGGCGCTGGCCAGGGTTCGCTGAACCCATGGCCCAGGGGACGAGCGGCGACGCGGCGCGCCCGGCAGATCGGCGACTGTGAAGGTTCTCCATGTGCTGGGAGCCGGTGAGCGTGGTGGCGCCGAAACGGCGCTCGAGACGCTGTTGCGTCACAGCGCCGAGCACGACGTCGTGCCGGTGGTGGCCGCACTGGCCCGAGGGGCGTTCCTCGACGAACTGGCCGGCGCGGGCATCGACGTGGTGACCCTGGCCGATGCACCGCGCACCCGCGAGGTGTGGCGATTGCCGGCCGCAGCGCGAGCGGTGGCGCGCGTGGCCAGCGTCGAAGGATGCGACCTGGTGCAGGCCAACGGCGAGCGAATGGGGATCCTCAGCGCACTGGCCGCCCGGCGCATCGGCGTGCCGTCAGTGGTGTGGTTGCACGACGCACCGGCCCGCAACCCCAGCGCCCGCGGGATCCAACTGGCGCTGCGCGCGCTGCGCCCCGATGCATTTGTGGCGCCGTCGCAGTGGATGACCGAAGTGTTCGAAGCCGAGCTG
>JANMIX010000233.1:0-4071 GCA_031376015.1 Acidimicrobiia bacterium
TACACGGCGAGGTCCTTCACCATCGCCAGGTCGGTGCCGCTGTACTTGTCGCACAGGATCCAGCCCACGTGGCTCCACCAGAAGCCCTTCTGGGGCGAGTGCACGTCGAGATCGGTGTCGGAGTACCGGTGGTGCACCCGGTGATGGGCCGCCCACCACAGCGGGCCCTTCTGCGCCGCCGTCGTACCGAGGAAGGCGAGGCCGAACTGCACGACCCGGTTGGTTCGGTAGGCGCGGTGGGAGAAGTACCGGTGGTACCCGGCGGTGATGGCGAACATCCGAATGGCGTAGAGCGCCACGCCGAGCAGCACGGCCTTGAGGGTGACACCCGTGAAGATGATCAGCAGGGGGAGGGCGTGGAAAGCCAGGAACGGGAGCGAGGAGACCCAGTTGATCTTCTCGTCCGCGGCGCGGGTCAGCGTGTGGGACATGATGCCTTTCTGGCCGTCCACTGTCGGCGGCGCGTAGGGGCAAGGGTACCGACCTTCACGCCGGATCCCGTAGTCGTGGCAGGGTGCATCATGCCCACCGGCCCCGCTGCGCTCGTCGAGGTGCTGGCCGGCGCCGGTGTCGGCAAGGGTGACCTGCTGGCCGTCGCCGTGGTCGCCGAGGTGGGGCTGGGGCTGGCGGGCCACGGGTTGGAGGTGGCGATCGAGGGCGACGCCGATGTGCTGGCCGCCCACCTGCGCGCCGTCGACGCCGAAGTGCAGCCCCGCTGGGTGCTGTGGTCCTCCCGTACCGCCGCTGTCATGCGGCAACTCGGCACCGACATCGGTTCCTGCTGGGACGTGGCCGCCGTACACCGTCTGACCGGCGGCGGCTGGAGGGCCGATCCGGGACGCGTGTGGGCCCGCCTGCACGGATTACCTCCCGACACCCTGCCCGCGAGCCCGCAGCGCCCGGGCGCGCCGCTGGACCTGTTCACCATGGCCGACCGCGACCAGGGCGACCCCGAACAACCGGTGCGACCCGACGGCCACCTGCGCCCCGACTGGGACCAGCCCGGCTGGGTCGCCACCCCCGAACGGCTGGCCCGATGGGCGGCGCTGGCCCACGAGGTCGCCACCCAGCAGATGGCGGAGCGCGCCGCGCTGGCGGACCGACCCAAGGCGTTGCTGGTGGCGCGCGCCGAATCGGCGGCCGAACTGCTGTGCCTCGACCTCGCGGCGGGCGGACTGCCCATGGATCGCGCCACCGCCGAAACACTCCTCGCCGAGTTCGTGGGGCCCCGCACGCACTCCGACGCCGACGCCGCCGAGCAGCGCCGCCGGCGTGACGACGAAGTCCTGCGGCACGACCCGCACGGGCGCAACGTGGACCTGCGCAGCCCGGCCCAGGTGAAGTCCCTCCTGCGGCGCGCCGGTATCGAGGTCCCCGACACGAGGGCCTGGCGTCTCGAACCGATGGTCGACACCCATCCGGTGGTGCCCGCCCTGCTGGCCTGGCGCAAAGCCGAACGCATGGCCACCGCCTTCGGGTACGCCTGGCTCGACGAGCACCTGGGAGCCGACGGCCGGCTGCGAGGCGACTGGACCGGCTGCGATGGCGCAGCCGGGCGGATGACGGCCTCGGCGGGCCTGCACAACATGCCCGCCGAGTTGCGGCCCGCGGTGATGGCCGAACCCGGTCACGTCTTCGTCCGCGCCGACCTGGGCCAGATCGAGCCCCGCGTGCTGGCTGCGGTCTCCGGCGACGAAGAGTTGGCCCGGGCTACCCGCAGCGACGACCTCTACGCCGGCGTGGCCACGACGTTGGGCGTAGAACGCGACATCGCCAAGGTGGCGGTGCTGGGCGCCATGTACGGCCAGACGACGGGACGGGGGGCCCAGGCCCTGGCCGGGCTGCGCGCCGCCTACCCGGTGGCCATCGAGTACCTGGAACAGGCTGAACGTGAGGCTCGGGCGGGACGTGACCTGTGCACGTTCGGCGGGCGGCGGGTGCGGATGTCGAACCAGGGTGACCACGACCTGCCCGAGGTCGACGCCCGATCCCGAGCGGCTGCCCGCGGGCGCTACGGGCGCAACGCCATGATCCAGGGGGCCGCCGCCGAACTGTTCAAGATGTGGGCGGTCACGGTCCGGGCCCGGGGCGTGACGCTCGGCGCCGAGATCGTGCTGTGCCTGCACGACGAACTACTGGTCCAGGCACCCGCGAGCGCCGCCGCCGAGGTGGCCGCGCTGGTAGATGACGCGTTGCAGGAAACCGTACATCGGTGGTCACCGGCGCCGTCCGTGCGCTTCCTGGCCGACACCAGCATCGTGGCCCGTTGGTCCGACGCCAAGGGCTGAGCCGGCGGTCCGCCAGGTTCGGCGGTCAGCCCGTGCCGGACGCGCCCGTGTGCACCTGGGGCTCCGGCGCGGGGTCCCGGGCCGCATCCTCGGCGATCCCCTGCAGGAGGCCGGGGAACACCAGGCGGTGGAAGGGCGCCACGCCGTACCAGTAGATGCGCCCCCACAGACCCCGGGGCCGGAACCGGGCGGTCTGGGTGAGTCGGGTGCAAGTGGCCAGCGGCGTCAACTCCCACTCCAGCCACGCCTCACCGGGCAGGCGCATCTCCGCGTGCAGCACCACCGTGCGATCGACCTCCAGGTCCTCGACCCGCCAGAAGTCGACCGGTTCGCCCACCGCCAGCCGCTCGGGATCGCGCCGCCCGCGGCGCAGCCCGGGGCCACCCACGACCCGATCGAGCAGCCCACGCAGCTTCCACAGCAGTTCGCCGCGGTACCAGCCGCGCCGTCCGCCCACCCGGCACACCGCAAGCCACGTCTCGTGCACCGCGGCGGGAACCTCGATCGTGCGCACGTCGGTGAGCTCGGTGCCGCCGGTCCAGTCCGGGTCGGTGGCGACGGCCTGCCACACCGGGGTGGCGGCGTCGTCGAACTTGGTGGGGATGTCGCCCACCGCGGTGCGGCCGATGGCGCGGTGGATCGCCTCGGCCAGCGCCATGCGCTCGAAGGGGAACAACTGCTCGGCCCGGTGGTCGGTGACCACCACGGTGTTGACCAGGGAATCGATCAGCGGGCGGGCCAGCTGGGCCGGGACCGGTGTGACCAGGCCCACCCACAGGGAAGACAGTCGGGGGGTGAGCACCGGCACCGGGAGGAGCCGCCGTTTGGTGAGGCCCGCCTCGCGTGCATACAGCGCCATCATCTCGGCGTAGGACACCACGTCGGGACCGCCGATCTCGAGGATCCCCGAGAGCGGTTCGCTCCGTTCGATGGCCGCCACCAGGTAGCGCAACACGTCACGGATGGCGATGGGCTGGCATTCGGTGCGTACCCACTTGGGGGTCACCATCACGGGCAGCACCTCGGTGAGGTAGCGCAACATCTCGAAGCTGGCCGACCCCGACCCGATGACGACGGCGGCCCGTAGCTCCACGACCTCCACGCTCCCGCCGGCGAGGGTGCTGCCCACCTCGTGGCGGCTGCGGAGATGATCGCTGAGATCCTCGCCGTCCTCGCCCAGACCCCCGAGGTAGACGATGCGGCGCACACCGGCGGCTTCGGCGGCCCGGCGGAAGTTCTCGGCGATGGCACGCTCGCGGGCCACCCACCCAGGACCTTCGCCGATGCTGTGCACCAGGAACACCGCCACGTCGACCTCGGCCATGGCCTGGGTGAGGTCGCCGGCGATGTCGCCCTGCACCACCTCGACGGCGGGTCGCCAGGTCGCCACGTCGAGTTTCCGCACGTTGCGCACCAGGCAGCGCACCTGGTGGCCGCCGGCCACCAGGTCGGGCACCAGACGGCCGCCGACATAACCCGACGCGCCTGTGACGAGCACCCGGGTGCCCGACGCCGAGGGTGGAGGGGAGGGATTCTCGATCCGGTGACTCTAAGGGTGTCGTCTCTCGATGCCGCCGGCCGGTCTCGCCAGGGGTCAGACGCCGAGGCTCGACGCCGAGGCCGCTTCGAACACCTTCGCGGGCAGCAACCGCTTGGCGAGGGGTCCCACCCGCTCACCGAGGGGGCCGACGGTCACCCGCCGAGGCGCCCGACGGGCCCGGAGCACACGCTCCACGAGCCTGGCCACGGCGGCGGGATCGGCACCCTCCTGCTCGTCGCGTTC
>JANMIX010000254.1:0-6042 GCA_031376015.1 Acidimicrobiia bacterium
AACGTCTCAGCGCACCCGCACGATGCGCAGCGTGTCGGTGGCGGGTTCGGGTTCGGTGGGCGAACCGGCCAGCACCACTGCGATGTCGCCGACGGCGAGGGCTCCCTTGGCCACCGCCGCCTGCACAGCGAACCACACGATGTCGTCGGTGCTCGACGACTCCCCCACCAGCAGCGGCTCCGTACCCCAACTCATGGACAGTTGCCGCGCCGTGCGCACCGACGGGGTGGCGGCCAGCAGCCGCAGCTCGGGCCGGAAGCGGGCGATGTCGCGGGCGGTGGCACCCGAGCGGGTGCAGGCGATGATGGTGCGGGCCCCGGTTTCGATGGCGGCCCGCCAGGCCGCCCCCGTGGTTGCGGCCGTGATGGCCGCCGGCGAGGACGGGCCGTCGGCGACCTCCTGGGCCCCGAGGTTGGAGGCCCATCCATGGAAGTCGAACTCGCGCTCGGCGCGGGCGGCGATGGTGGCCATGGCCCGGACCACGGCCACCGGGTCGTGGCCCACGGCCGTTTCGGCCGACAGCATCACCGCGCTGGTGCCGTCGAGCACGGCGTTGGCCACATCGGTGACCTCGGCCCGGGTCGGGGCGCTGGCCGACACCATCGACTCGAGCATTTGCGTGGCGGTAATGACGGGCCGCCCGAAACGCACCCCCGTCTTGATGATCCGCTTCTGGATGTGAGGTACGTCCTCATACGGCAGCCGCACGCCGAGGTCGCCGCGCGCCACCATCACTCCGTCGGAGGCAGCCACGATCGCCTCCAGATTCTCCACTGCCTCCGGCGTCTCGATCTTGGCCACCAGCATGGGGCCCTTGCCCGCGGCGGCCCGCACGGTGTGCATGTCGGCGGCGGAGCGCACGAAGGACACGGCCACCGCGTCGACGTCGGCCTCCACCAAGGCGGCCAGGCGTTCCAGATCGTCGGCAGTGGGGCTGGGACGGCTCATGCGGGAACCGGGCACCGATACCCCCGGTTTGCCCAGCAGACGCCCACCGCTCTGCACCTCGGCACTCACACCGTCGGTCGAGGTGTCAGTGACGAGGAGCACCACACCTCCGTCGCCCAAGGCGACGCGGTCGCCGGGCATCAGCGCGGCCACCACCTCCTCGTCGATCACCCCGATGGTGTGGGCGTGGCTGCGGTCGCCCTCGGTGGCGGCCACCAGGCGCACGATTTCGCCCGGCATGACCTGCACCCCGTCGTCGGGAAACGGGGCGGCGCGCACCTTGGGCCCGGGGAGGTCGGCCAGGATCCCAAGGGTGGGCGACACCTGGCGGATGCGGCGGATGCGGGCGATGGCCTCGGCGATCGCGCCGTGGGCCAGCGTGACCCGGGCCATGTCCATGCCCGCCGCCACCATGGCGGCCAGGACCACCGGGTCATCGGATGCGGGGCCGATGGTGGCGACGATCTTGGTCCGCCGAGTCCGGGGTGCGTTTGGCATCGGAGGGCAGGCTATGGCCTGGTCGTGTGACGGCGGGTTGAACAACTTGCCTCGGGCGGTCCCCACGCCTACCCTGCCCTCTCCCCCTAGGGGGTGTGGTCCCGTGGTGCAGTTTGGAGTGCACGCCGGCCTGTCAAGCCGGAGGTCGCGGGTTCAAATCCCGTCGGGACCGCGGGAAGCACGGTTCGCCGTGCTTCGCGGTCGGGTAGCTCAGTCGGCAGAGCGACCGCCTGAAAAGCGGTAGGTCAGGGGATCGACGCCCCTCCCGACCACAAGGACAAAAGCCCAGGTCAAAGGGCATGGGGACCGAACCGGGTTGCTGGCCGGAAGGCACCGAAACGTACCGAAGTGCCGCTGGCGTGCACTCCACGTGCAACTCGCAGAAGAAAACGTTGGTCAACGAGGGCCACGAACCCGCTCAGCACCGTGGTGTGCGACAACAACGTGCCCGGCGCCCCCAGCAGCAGCGTGAATTCGGGGCCGTGCAAGACACTGAGCGGTGCCATCCAGAGCACCACCGACCTGCTGGGCCGTACCGTGCGCTACAGCGACGTGTGGGGCAACATCACCACCACCACCTACGACCCGACCGGCCAGGTCACCATCGCCGGTCCCAACGGCACCCAGACCTACAACTACGACACCGCCGGGCGGGTACTGCGCCAAACCCTCAACGGCGCCACCCTCGCCCTACTGCGCTATGACAGCGCCGGCCGGCTGGCCCAGAGCTCCTACCCCAACGGGCCCGGCGCCGCCGCCAACGGCAGCAACAGCATCGACTACAGCTCGCCAGGAACACGCGACGCACTGGGGCGGCTCACCACGACCGGATGGCAACTCCCAGGCCCCACCGGAACCGTGAGCACCACCGACGTGGTCACCCGATCCCAGTCCGGGATCATCACCAACGAGACCGTCGACAACCACGACCCCAACGGCAGCCCGGACAATTACCAGTACGACCTGGCCGGGCGACTCATCCACGCCGACATCTCCGGAGATCCCAATGGCACCCCTGTCGTGGCTGATCAGAGTTACGACTACACGTTCCAAACCCCCAACGCGGCCTGCGGCACCGGTAACGCGGCGGGCCGCAACACCAACCGCACCGCCATGTGCGCCGGGCCAACCGGCGGCACGAAGACCACGACGACCTACAGCTATGACGCCAATGACCGTCTGGTGTCGACCAGCCCCGCCGGGGTGGCCAGCAGCGACACCTATGACAGTCACGGCAACACGGCCAGCTTCACCTACACCGTCAGCGCGGGAACGACCGGGACTGTCACCTACGGTTATGACATCAACAACCGGCATCTCTCCACCAGCCAGGGTTCCACCAACGTGACCTTCACCCTCGACGCCACTGACCGGATCGTGGCCCGCAACGAAACCAGCTCGGGTGGCACCAACAGCCGTTTCGCCTACACCGGCCCCGGTGACGGTGCCGCCTTCGTGACCTATCAGACCAGCAACGGGGTGAAGTTCGAGAGCCGGGTGGCAGTGGCAGGCGGGCCCTCGCTCACCTTGCGCCCCAACGCCAACAATCCCGACACCCAGTTGTGGTCCTATCCCAACGGGCACGGCGACATCACCCGCACGCTCACCACCACCAGCACCGGGGGTGTGGTGACCAACACGATCGGCTACACCGCCTATGGCCCCTACGGCGAGTTCCTGCCGGGCAGCCCCCTGCCCGATAACCGTCGAGGCAACCTCGATGACGGCTGGCTGGGCGGCCAGCACAAGGCGACGGACCACACCCCGGGGTTGCCGGTGATCATCGAGATGGGGGCCCGCATGTACAACCCCACCACCGGCCGCTTCCTCGAAGTCGACCCCATCGAAGGCGGCTCCGCCAACGACTACGACTACTGCCGGGCGAATCCGATCGACTGCAAGGACCTTGACGGGACGATCGCCGACGGCGGGTACGACTGGAAGGGGCGCGCAGGCAAGGAGAGGACGTACTCGTATAGCTGGGAGGTCGAGTCCCCATGGTTCAACCCGCTCGGCCCATTTGCGTCTGGGCGTGGATGCTTCAGGTCTCCCTGCGGCGGGGCACTGTTGGCCTGCCTACGAACACATGATCACTGTCTGCCTTCTCCCTCGACTGGCGTCCGCGCCAAGCTAAAGGCCGTCGTGACGGTACATGTAGAACACACGATTCATTACACGGTGACCGAGGAGAAGATTTCGTACCGAGTGAAGACTCAGATGGGATTTGGAATCGGGCCAATTCAGGTGTGGGATCCGTTCGGTACGGCCGAGGAAGTATCTGAGGAGCAGCACTTGTATTATGTCTGCACGCTTACGGTCGGCACTAAGTGCTGACGGGTGCAAGTAGATGTTGATCGAGATCTCTCGATCACCGAATGGATCTGAGTATTCAATTACGGCGGCACCGCGGGCTCAGGTCATACCATTGATTGGCGAGACTGTCCTCCTTCTACCATTCCTAATTTTGCTGGACTTCTGCTTCCGCCATGAGTGGGTCATATCTGTTCGTGAATGGCCAGCTCCATTTCGCCGAGGAAGCTGCTGGAAGTCTCGAATTCCTGATCCAAAGTCAGCCGAACCAATTATCGAGTGGCTGTCTGCGACAATTGAGTCTGGAACCTGGATCCCAAGAGATCGCGGTCCCCTTCCTCCTAATGACTTTGGTCTTCTATAGCAGGGGACGCTCGTTGCTCCGATATTCTTCCTGTGCGGCCCCCGTGATTCGGTCCCCCGGCTCCACGCGTTGAAGTAGGGAGTGCAGGTCCGAATGCGGGTTGGCCCTACGGCGACGGCGAGATGCGAGACAAGCTCTCGACGGCCATCGCGGGCTTCACCCAACCCGGCGATCTGATCCGCAAGCCCGCTCGGGACTGCGCGCCAGATGACCTCGTGGCGGAGGTCTGGTGGCAGATCAAGCGGCAAGTCAGCGGCAACGGCACGGCAACGAACTGTTCACCGACGAGCTCCTGCACTCATGGGACCTGGACCCGGGCCTTCGCCCGGTGGCCGGAGGATTCGAGAACCAGGATCCCAGCTACGGCAATTTCGCCATGCGTCAACATATGTTGACGTACCGGGAAGCTGGCCGTACGCTGTACTCGTGGACGTCGAGCCCGCCGCCCGCAAGCACGGCGTCAATGACAACGACATGTTCCACGCAGTTCGACACCACTGGCGAGCATTCGTGACCGACGACCCGGCGGTCACGATGTTCGTCGGCCCGTCAACAGCGGGCGAAGCGTTGGAGGTCGGTGTGGTGGAAGACGACGAGGGAGTGGCCGTGATCCACGCGATGCCGGCCAGGGCGAAGTTCCTGAAGGGATGGTGGACGAAATGAGCACGACGCGAGCCGCACGAACGACGGCCCTGGAGGCGTGGGCCGAAGGGGTCGACGCCGGAGACCTAGTGGTCGCTGACACCGAATCGCTGCGCACGATTGCCGAACTCGCGGAGCAACGCGGGGAGTTGGATGCGGCCTTGGTCGAAGCCATTCGCCGTGCTCGTCACGCTGATCGGTCGTGGTCGGAGATCGGCGCCATGTTGGGTGTCTCCAAGCAGGCCGCGCAACGGAAGTACGCGAAGGTCACCGTATAGAGGACGCGCCAGATCTGGCTATCGGTGCGCTAGCTCAGCCCGTACCGACCGCCATGCAACTGGCGTGCAACAAGCGGAGGAACACCTTGGTCGACGGAGGTCACTCGAAGCAGATGTCCACCACGGTTGAGTAGGGAAAACGCGATTCCGTGCAGGTCAGACGCGGCGTTCACATCGCCTGAAAAGCGGTAGGTCAGGGGATCGCCCCGGTCAGAGCAGTTCGACGGTGACGAAACGGATACGGGTGTCACCGACGTTCTCGAGGTCGTGGATCTCGGGCTCCTCGCCACGTTCGGAGTACCACGTCTCGCCGTCGCGGTAGTCCATCGTGACCTGGTTGCCGTCGGGGAACCGGCTGACGCAGCGGCCGGGTTCGACGCAAGTGAAGAAGTACTCGTTGGTGTGGCCGTGGAAGGGCAGCCGGTCGCCTGGATCGAGCGTGATGTCCCATACCCTGACCCGCTCGTTCTCGAACTGCACCGCC
Organism: Acidimicrobiia bacterium; assembly: GCA_031376015.1. Taxonomy (GTDB): domain Bacteria; phylum Actinomycetota; class Acidimicrobiia; order Acidimicrobiales; family JACDCH01; genus JANMIX01. The sequence continues at coordinate 5,525 of JANMIX010000254.1, forward strand.
GTGCCGATGTTTCGGTTGTCGCCAGCCGCCTCCAGTTCGTCGCGGAAGTTGGCGGGGTCGAACGTCGTGAACTCCATCGGGCTCCTCGGACTCGGGCGTCACCTGGTGCGCGGACCTTGCCACACTCTTCGGATGCAGGACGGCGATCGCCGGCTCCGGAGGGTCTCGAGCGGTAGTTCGACAAGAGCCGCATAGCTGCCGAAATACCGTTAACTGCGCGTTCACGCCTTTTCCGGATAATTCGTTCAACGACCTCGCGCAATGTACACATCGGCCCGCCATGCGGATTTCTCGCGCAGTAGGGTCCGCCCGTCACCACGACACCAGGAGGCGTAAGCCCCCGGGGGGGAAAGGCACATTCACATGCGAAAATCAGTACTCGCAGCGACGACACTGGGCGCCACCGCGCTGCTCATGTTGGGCGCCTGCAGCAGCGACAAGAAGACATCCACCACGAGCTCGAGCTCGTCGTCGACCGCCGGCGCGAGCAGCAGTTCTGCCGCCGGCGTGCAGGTCAG
>JANMIX010000294.1:0-2401 GCA_031376015.1 Acidimicrobiia bacterium
CGCCATCGCCAACGCCAGCGCCACGCTGGCAGTGCAGGAACGACACGGCTCGCTGGCCGCCCTGGTGTGGTCCTTCGAACCGCCCCGCGGCCGCCGAGTGGGACCGGCGACGATGGCCGATCTGACGCCGCTCACTCCGGAATCGAAGGCGCTTGCGCGCGAACTCAAGCGATTCGGCTTCCGGTTCCTGGGCCCCACCACCGTGTACGCGGCGATGCAGTCCCTCGGACTGGTGAACGATCATCTCGCCGGGTGCCACGCCCGCGACGAGTGCGAGCAGGCCCGCGGGGAAGCGGACGTCCCGCCGGCCCCGACTCGCTCGCCGTGAGTTAGCCGGTCGCCACCCATGCGGTGTGCAACCGGTGGATGGCGGCATCGCCGGCCTGGCGCCCGATGGCCACGTAGGCGTCGAACTGATCCTGATCGAGCCACTGATCCACGGTGCTGTCGGACGGAAACCGACGCTGGCCGCGCTCGGCTACATACGCCCGCGCGTCGCCGCCCAGGTCGGGGGTGAGCAGGCACTTGGCGAACACCAACTGACCAAGAGACCCGTCGGGGTAGTGGATGTCCATCGCCGCGGTCTGGCTCTTCGCCACCGCAACGCCCGGCGCCGGCTCCCAGTCGACGGCGACCGGCGTGCACATCTCCTCGGTCAATGCTCCTGGAGTGACCTCGGCGCCGCCGGGGGTGTCCGGCAGGTCACCATCAGGCGCTCCACCGACCGTGGAGAAGCGGACTCCCATACGCCGCCGAGCCGACTCGCGGACGCGGTCGAACGTCTTGGTGTTGAGGCAGTGGCACCACTCGGCCGGGGTGCCGCCCTGGGGAGATACCTGCTTGGAGTGGCGGCACGGTTTGATGTCACGGGAGGCGTCGAAGCAGATGATCGTTGCGCACCGACGAGCGAGCAGCTCCCCGAGCCCCAAGTTGTCCACCTGGCCCCCATCGGTGACGTAGACGAAGCGGTTCTCGAGGTCGTAGCTGCCGGCCATCTCCCGCAACAGGTGAGAGAACCGTCGGATGCGCAACCACGTCGGTGCTTCCGGGCCGTTCCGGCGTAGGGCGGCGACGTAACGGGGGCTGGGTAGCCAAACGCCCAGTCGGGCGTTGGCCGCGGCGATGGCGACGTTGATCGGGCCGAGGTCGGTCTGACCGATGGCCGGGGACACCGCCGCACCGGAGATCGACATCGCCGCCTGCAGCGTGCCGTCGGACTGGTTATGGCGACCCAGGACCGCCTCGAAATCGACCGTGCGCATCCAGCCGACGTCGGGACCGCCCACATGATCCCCGGTGAACACCCACGGCCACGCCGCGACCTCCCCCGGCCGGCGTTCGATGCTGTCGTAGACCGCCGCGCTCACCAACAGTTGGGGTCCCCGAGCCGGCCGCGCGCCCCACGTCGACAGGGTCGTGCTGACCCGGAACGGCAGCACGTGGCCCACACCCGCACCGTCGCGGGTCAACGCGAAGGTACGGGCCAACCGGGCCTTGTACATGGGGTGCAACGACCATCGCTTCTGGTCGATGAAGAGGTACACGACCCCCGTGACCAACGCGGCCGCGAGGTAGAACGCCCCCGCAGGGGCCGGCGAACGGTCGGTGAGCCCGGAGAGGGCTCCGGCGACACCGGAGGTGACAAATACCCCTGCCACGACAGACGTGAACACCACATCGCGACCTCGACCGATGCCGGTGTACTCCTTGGCGGCAACGGCGAGCGCACGCATCACCGCGGCCACGGTGATGGCGGCGCCGATACCGACCGCCAGCGCGGCCACCATCACGAAGGGAAGTGCCGAGGTGTCGCCGTCGACGCCTCGCTCGAAGGCCAGATTCGCCCAGAACCACACCGCGGTGGCGACCAGACCGTCGACCACTCCCGACACGGCCAACGCCCAGAGCGGCGCGCGCTGTCCGGGTGCGGCCTCATCGAGGAGCCGCACCGCACGCAGCGGCACCGCCAGGAGTCGCAGGGCGAGACGCACCGCCACCACCAGCAACGGCAACCACACCAGGGTGAGCCAGCCTCCGAAGCGCGACCACATGATGACGGCAACCAGGAACGTGGTGCCGGCAACCTTCCCCACGAGGGCGACCTTTGCCACGCGCGGCAACGGACCGGTCCCCCGCCGCAGATAGCCCCACAGGGTGATCACCAACGCGAGTGCCAGCGCCGCGGTGCCGAGCACCAGACCGGCCGGCGGGCCACCCGAACCGCCTGCGTTCGACTCTCGTCCGGGCGAGATCAGGTACCGGCTGAACCAACCCAGCGGGGTTGCCACGAGGAAGCCGGTGACCAGCAGGACCGACAGGTTGATGCCGATCCCGCCAAAAGCGATGAACAGCGCGGTCACGAATTCGCGAGTGCCCGCCATTCGTTGCTTCGCCGCCGGCG
>JANMIX010000348.1:0-14124 GCA_031376015.1 Acidimicrobiia bacterium
TTCGCCGAAGCCGTGCGCCTCACCACGGCGGAGCGCACCGCGGTGAACGAACGAGTCACCAAGCTGCGCGACCGGCTGCTCGAGGGCCTCGCCGCCAGCGTCGAGGGGTTGCACGAGACCGCGCCCAGGGCCCTGCGGGTGCCCGGCAACGCGCACGTGTGTATCGAAGGGGTCGAGGCCGAAGCGCTGCTGTTCCTGCTCGAAGCCGGCGGCGTGCTGGCCTCGGCGGCGGCGTCCTGCTCCTCGGGGGCGCTGGAGACAAGCCATGTCCTGCAAGCCATGCGGGTGCCGGCCGAGTGGGCCCGAGGCTCGGTGCGGCTCTCGCTGGGCGCTTCGTCCATCGACGACGACGTCGATCGTGTGCTCGACGTGCTCCCCGCCGCGGTCGAACGCCTGCGCACGCACGGGGGTGGCTGAGATGCGCGTGCTGGTGGCGATGTCGGGCGGCGTCGATTCCTCGGTGGCGGCGGCTCTGCTCCTCGAGGACGGCCACGACGTGGTCGGCGTGACCATGAAGCTGTGGGGTGGCGACTCCGACACCGGGTGCTGCTCGGTGAGCGACGTCGACGACGCCCGGCGGGTGGCCAACCAGTTGGGTATCGAGCATCACGTGTTCGGTTTCGGGGAGGACTTCGAGACCCACGTCGTCGCCCCCTATGTGGCCGCCCACGCGGCCGGTCTCACGCCCAATCCGTGCATCGAGTGCAACCGCCACCTCAAGTTCGACCGGCTGTTGCGGCGCGCCGATGCGCTCGGCTTCGACGCCGTCGCCACCGGCCACCACGCACGCGTGGTGGCCACGGCGGCGGGCACCCGACGGATCGCCCGGGGCGCGGACCCGGCCAAGGACCAGAGCTACGTCCTCTACCCCCTCACTCAGACGGCGCTGGCCCGCACGCTGTTGCCCGTCGGTGCCATGACCAAGACCGACGTGCGTGCGGTCGCCGCCGCCGCCGGGTTGCGCACGGCGGTGAAGCCGGAGAGCTTCGAGGTCTGCTTCATCCACTCTGCCCAAGGTCGTCGCGGCTTTCTGGGCCAGCGCTTGACGCTGCACGCCGGCACGGTGACCGACGGCGACGGCGAGCCGGTCGGCCACGTCGACGCCGTCGAGTTGGTGACCATCGGGCAGCGCCGCGGTTTGGGCCTACCCGGTGGCGGCGCAGCCCGCTACGCCGTCGACGTCGACGTCGCCGCCCGCACGGTCACCGTCGGCACGGAGGACGACCTGCGCACCGACCGCGTGCAGCTCGACGGACTGCACTGGAGCGATGGTGCCGCCCCGGCAGGACGCAGGAGGGTGTTGGCCCAGTGCAGCGCCCATGGCGAACCGCGCCAGGGGACGATCGACCCGCTCGCCGGTGTGCTGTCGTGGGACGGCACGCACCGGCGGGTGGCCCCGGGCCAGGCCGTGGTGCTCTACGCCGGCGACGAGGTGGTGGGCGGGGGCACCGCCACCGCCAACCGGCGCTGAGCCGCCTCGGCCAGCACCGCCCCCGGCCGGGCCGCGCAGAACAGCACCCGGTCGGTCTCGCGCCCCTCGGGCTCGCCCCGGCCCGCTCGCACGCCCATGGTCACCGGTTCGGTGAGGACCAACTCGATCACCAGGCCGGTGGCGCCGCCGGTGGTGTCCAGGGCGACATCGGCATCCGCCGCCGGGGCCGGGCCCATGGCCCGGACCATGCGCCGCGGGAAGAGCACCGGCTCAGCCAGCGCCAGGGGATCGTGGAGCACGAAACCGGCGGGGACGAACACCGCCCACCGGCGCGACAGCCGGTGCAGCGCATCGGCACCGCGGGGCGCCAGCACCGCAGCGAGGCCCATCATCACGGCGCCCGGGACCCACGCCTTGGCCGCCAGCAGCAGCGGCGCCGCCACCGAGGGCCCCACCGTGGCCGCCCAGGCCAGGGGCGCGGGTCCGACCGCCAGCGCCAGCGGCGTGCGGAGGGCGAACCGGCGCTCGTCGCCGTAGGAGGAGCCGTCGACGAAGGCATCGGCCAGGGCCGACACACCGAAGAGCAGCCCGACCGGCACCGCCGTGCCCGTCAACCCCAAGGCCTCGGACGCCCCCACGCCATCACCGGCGCGCACGGCACAGGCGACGGCCACCGCGAAGGCGGCGGGGACCGCGGCCCGCAGCACCGTCAGCGACACGCTGCGTGGCACAAGCATGGCCACGAGGCCCGTTCCCCAGCTCAGCGCGGCGAGGGCGGCGGCCACGACGGTCACCGGCGCAGAGGTGTGCTCCAGCGTGTGGGCGAGCGCTGGGCCCAGCGTGACGGGTAGCGCGAACCACGCCGCTCGGAACAGCCACAACACGCGGCCAGCCTCGCATCCGCCGGGCATGGACGGCCAAACCGAGCCGGTGGGGACCGTCACTGCGGCTGCGTAGAGTCATCGGCGATGAGCTCCAGGCCCTCTTCGACCGACGTGGCAGCGCGGGTGGAGGCCTTGCGGGCCGAGCTGGCCCACCACGCTCACCGTTACTACGACCTCGACGATCCCGAGATCTCCGACGCCGACTACGACGCGCTCGAGCGTGAGTTGCGCGCGCTGGAGGACGCGCATCCCGAGCTGATGAGCGTCGACTCGCCCACCCAGAAGGTGGGCGGCAGCGCCCAGGCGCAGTTCAGCCCAGTAGTGCACCGACTGCCGATGATGTCGCTCGACAACGCGTTCTCGCCCGAGGAGTTGTCGGCTTGGGGCGACCGGCTCGTCAAGCGCCTCGGCGCCGATGCCGACACCGGGATCGGCTTCGTGTGTGAGTTGAAGATCGACGGGTTCGCCATCTCCTTGACCTACGAGCACGGCGACCTGGTGCGGGCGGCCACCCGGGGCGACGGCCGTGTGGGCGAGGACATGACCGCGAATGTCGCCACCATCGGGTCGGTGCCCCACCGGCTCACCACCAAGGGGACGCCCCCGGCGCTGGTGGAGGTGCGCGGTGAGGTGTACATGCCCCTCGCCGCCTTCGAGCGTCTCAACGAACGCCAACGGGCCGCCGGCGACAAGGTCTTCGCCAACCCTCGCAACTCCGCCGCCGGCTCGGTGCGCCAGAAGGATCCCTCCATCACCGCCACCCGCGAGCTGAGCCTGTGGACGTACCAACTCGGTGCCACCGAGGGCACCCCCACCTTCCGCCGCCATCTCGAGACGCTGGAATGGATGCGCGAGCTGGGGCTGCCGGTGAACCCCGAGATCCGCAGCCTGGCCACCCTGGCCGAGGTCGAAGCGTTCTGCAACCACTGGCACGAGCACCGACACGACCTGGACTTCGATATCGACGGTGTCGTGTTTAATGTCGACGAACTGCGCCTGCGCGACGAGTTGGGTTCCACCTCCAAGGCGCCCCGCTGGGCCATCGCCTACAAGTTCCCGCCCGAGGAACGCACCACCCTGCTCAAGGACATCATGGTGTCGATCGGCCGCACCGGGAAGGCCACGCCCTTCGCCGTGCTGGAACCGGTCTTCGTGGGGGGCTCCACGGTCGGCATGGCCACCCTGCACAACCAGGACCAGATCAAGGTGAAGGACGTCCGCCCCGGCGACACCGTGATCGTGCGCAAGGCCGGCGATGTGATCCCCGAGGTGGTGGGCCCCGTGCTGGCACAGCGGTCCGACGGCCTGGCCGAGTTCACCTTCCCCACCACCTGCCCGGTGTGTGGGGGCCCGTTGGTGCGCCTCGAGGGCGAGAGCGACACGTTCTGTGTCAACGCCGAATGCCCCGGCCAGCGTTGGGCCCGGCTCACCCACTTCACCAGCCGGGGCGCCATGGACATCGAGGGCCTGGGGGAGCGGACGATCCAGCTCTTCCTGTCCGAGGGGCTCCTTCATGACATCGCCGACATCTACTCCCTCGACTGGGAGCGCGTCCGCGGGCTCGAGGGTTTCGGCGACCTCTCGGTGAGCAACCTGCAGGCGGCCATCGAAGCGTCGAAGCAGCGGCCGCTGGCCAACCTGCTGGTCGGGTTCGGGATCCGCCATGTGGGCGGCACCGTCAGCCGGGTGCTGGCCGCGGCCTTCGGCAGCATGGATGCGCTGATGACCGCCACCGTCGAGGAGGTTGCCGCCGTCGAAGGCATCGGTCCCGTCATCGCCACCTCGGTGCAGCAGTTCTTCGCCAGCGATGCCAACCGCGATCTCATCGAGCGCCTGCGTGTCGCGGGGCTGAACTTCCAGGGACCCGAGGGCAACGACGAGCCCCAGACGTTGGCGGGGATGTCCGTGGTGGTCACCGGCACCCTCGAGGGCTTCAGCCGCGACGGCGCCGAGGATGCCATCAAGGCCCGCGGTGGCAAGTCGCCGGGCAGCGTGTCGAAGAAGACGACCGCAGTGGTCGTGGGTGAATCGCCCGGCGCAGCCAAGATCACCAAGGCCGAGGAGTTGGGCGTTCCCGTGCTCGACGAGGCCGCCTTCGTGCGCCTGCTCGAAACCGGCGAACTACCGATCTGAGGGTCCTGCGGGCCTCAGCTGTCGTCGTCTCCCGCGGAGCCACGCTTCCAGTAGCCCCGCACCACCACCTGGGAGCGGGCCAGGCCCCGATCCCCGAGCAGCCGGCGGATCCGCTGCATGGCCGCGGCTTCGCCGGCGGCCCAGATCCGAGCACCGGTCTCGAACGTCAGGCCGGAAAGAGCCGCAACGAGCGCGTCGCCGGGCCGCGCCCCCGCATTCAGGTCGTGCCAGTGCACCTCCATCCCCTCCCGCTCCGGCAGCGCCAGCCGGCCTCGGGGATCCGCCAGCTCGACGTTCACGTCCACCCGGGCCGCCCCCGGCAGTACCTCGATCAATTCGGTGATGGCAGGCAGCGCCGTCTCGTCGCCCGCCAGCAGGTAGTGGCGGGCGTCGGGGTCCACCACGTACCCCCGCCCCGGTCCTGAGAGCGCGAGGGTATCGCCGACGCGGGCGCTCGCTGCCCACGTCGAGGCGACCCCGCCGTCGTGCAGCACGACCCCCAGATCCATCGCGCCCATCTCCCGCCGAATCCGCAGGGGAGTGAAGGTGCGCAGCGGCGGACGGCTCCCGTCGGCGAAGAGGAACTCGTTGCCGTTCCATTCCGGGAGGACCACATCGTCATGTCCCGCCGGCGGGAGCAGCAGGCGCACGCTGGCCGCCGGCTCGGCGGCGCCGAACCCGCGCAGCGCTTCGCCCGCCACCCGGATGCGGACCATCCGGTCGCTCAGGCGCGCCGTCTCCTGCACCCGCGCCAGAAGGAAGGCGGGTGGCTGGCGACGGAGCCGGAACGTCGGTGCGGGTTCGGGGGGATCGGTCACTCCCGAGAGCGTCGCGCGCGGCGCATCGCGGGTGGTGGGTTGGGTAGGGTCCGCCCCATGGGTGAAACGATCGAGTTTGCGAGCAACGGCGGCACGGCTCCCGGCTATCTGGCCAGCCCGCCCAGCGGGGAAGAGGGAGCGATCCCCCTAGTGGTGATCCAGGAGTGGTGGGGGCTCAACGATCAGATCCGTGGTACGGCCGACCGGTTCGCGGCCGAGGGGTTCCTGGCCCTGGCGCCCGACCTCTACCACGGTGACAGCACCAGGGAGCCTGATGAAGCGGGCAAGCTGATGATGGCCCTGAACATCGGCCAGGCCGCCAAGGACATGTCGGGCGCCGTCGACGAAGTGGCCCGCCGAAGCGGGCGTGGCGAGGTGGGCGTGACCGGGTTCTGCATGGGCGGCGGATTGGCCCTGGTCCTGGCCTGTGCTCGGCCCGACGCGGTGAAGGCCGCCGTGCCCTGGTACGGGGTGATCCCGTGGGAGAGCGCCCAGCCCGACTGGTCCAAGCTCGAGGCGAAGGTGCTCGGTCACTACGCCGCCCTCGACGGGTTCTTCGGTCCCGAGCTGGTGAAGGGCCTCGAGCAGACGCTGCGTGATCTGGGCCAGGACGCCACCTTGCACGTGCACGAGGGTGTCGACCATGCCTTCTTCAACGAGACCCGCCCCGAGGTCTACGACGCCCAGGCAGCGGCCGGTTGCTTCGCCGAGAGCGTGCGCTTCCTCAAGGAGACGCTGGCCTGAGCGCGCTGCTCGTCGAGGACTACCTGCGGCTCGGGTTGCGGCTGGGCCGCCTGCTCGACGGTTTCGTGGATGCGTACTACGGGCCCGCCGACCTCAAGGCAACAGTGGATGCAGAACCGGTCAGCGACCCCAGAGCGCTCGTCACCGACGCCCGGCATCTGCTGGCGGCCTTGGATGCCGGTGACGGCGACCTCGACGCCGCCCGGCGGCGGTGGCTGAAGGGCCAGACGCGGGGCCTGCTCACCAGCGCGGAGCGTTTCGCCGGGGTGACCCATCCTTTCGTGGAGGAGGTTGAGCAGTGCTACGGCGTACGGCCCGTGCGTACCGACGAGGAGGTGCTCGAAGCGGCTCAGCGTCAGTTGAGGGCCGCCCTGGGCACGGCCGGTGGCGGTGGGTCGCTGGCCGAGCGCATCATCGCCTGGCGCGAATCCCAGGCCGTACCGGTCGACAAGTTGCGGCCGGCCATCGCGTCGCTGGCCGAGGATTTCCGGGAGCGCACCCAGCGACTGTTCGGTCTTCCCGAGGGCGAGCACATCGACTTCGACCTGGTGAGCAACGAACCGTGGAGCGGGTTCAACTACTACGCCGGTGGGTTCCGCAGCCGGGTCGTCATCAACACCGACAACCCGGTGCTGTCGGTGCAACTGGCCCATCTGGTGGCACACGAGGCCTACCCCGGTCATCACACCGAGGGCTGCCGCAAGGAGGCCGGCTAGGTCCGCCGGGCCGGCCAGATGGAGGAGACGAACGCCCTCATCGGCACGCCCGACTGCGAGGTGGCCGAGGGCCTGGCCGACCTCGGCCTCGAGATCATCGTGCCGTCGGGGCAGCACCAGGTGGCGGCGTCGCATCTGCGGCCGCTCGGCATCTCCTACGACGCCGACACGGCGCAGAGCGTGGGTGAAGCCTTTGACCTGCTGGCCAACGCCGTTCGGGCGAATGTCGCGTTGCTATTACATGAGGACGGCGTGGATCCCGACGACGCGGTCGCGTACCTGGAGCGGTGGAGCCTCCTTCCCCGGGCCCGGGCCACCCAGGCCGTGCGGTTCCAGACCGATCCCCGGTGGGGGTCCTACATCTACTGCTACACCGAGGGTGTGCGGCTGTGCCGGCAGTTCGCCGGCGGCGACCCGGTGCGCTTCGAGCGGCTTCTCACCGAGCAGTTGCTCCCGGCGGACCTGGTGCCGGCCTGAAGAACGGGTTCCACACCTGGTCGCGGCTGGCAAGCACGTCGGCCGGGTCGGGGAGACCGACCATGGCGGCCGCCAAGGCCCGGTAGGTGGCCTCGCGGTTGTTGGCGTACACGGCCGCCTCGTCCTGCGCCATCGGGTCGACCCACACCGCCGCGATGCACACGGATTCGGCGGGATCGGCGAGGATGCCGCCCGCCAGCGCGTCGATGACCCCGCCCGCTACGCCGGCCTGAGCTGCGCCCCAGGTCAGCCGGCCGTGTTGAGGCGAGGCGATGGCCGCCTTGTTGACGAACAGCGTGAATGGCTGCACCGGGAGACCCGGTTGGGCCACCACCACGAAGGGGGCATGCCCCGCCGACGGGGTGGCCAGCCCGGTGGCCCAGGCGGTGCCGACTGCGCCGTCGCGGGTACCCACCACCACGTTGAGATGGGCCGCCTCGGCTCCTTCGCCGATGAACGATTCACCCAGGTACACGGATCACCTCAGGCGGTTCGGCCGTAGCGGATCAACTGGAGCAACTCACTGGAGCGGGTGCCTTCGGCAGAGTCGTAGCCGAAGAGGGCAACATGGCGCGCCCGGGGTCCGCCGACCGGGGTCACCCGGTGCATGGAGCGCCGGCCGGCGAAGATCATGAGCGTGCCCGGCGTCATGGGCTCGACCACCACGCGGGCCCCACCCTCGGGGGTGCCATCGAGCACCTCTGCGACGTCGTCGTAGCGCTCATCGTCCGGTGCGCGGAGGTTGGCGGCGTTCTCGAAATGGCCACCCCGTTCGCTGGACTGCACCGCCAGGGAGACCACGAAGTCGGTCTGGTCGAAGTGCCAGTCGAGCACGTCGCCCTCACTCATCACCGCCAGATTGAGCGCGCCGAGAGGGTCGGCGTAGCGGTGGATCCGGTCCAGGCCGAGGACCGCAGCCACGAAGTTCATCAGCGGATCCCATTCGTAGAGGGCGCGCAGGGCTGAGCGGGCGGGGAACTGGTCGTAGGCCACCACGTGCACCGCCGAGCGGGCCCAACGCCGGCGCGGATGGGTCCCGGGCCAGGCCGTCTCGTCGGGGAGTTCCAGGTACGGTGTGCCCTGCACGTCCTGATGGTGGGCGAGTGGCGCCGTTCCCTCGCACCTGGCACTGCGCGGTTGGTCGCTCATAGCATCGCCGCCATGTCTGCACGCACCCGAGACCTACCCCGCCGTTCCTGCCACGCCGTGCCGGGATCGAACCCCCGGTTCATCGAGAAGGCCCAAGGTCTGCCGGTCGACATGGTGTTCCTCGACCTGGAGGACGCGGTGGCCCCCAAGGAGAAGGAAGGAGCGCGAAAGACCATCGCCGAAGCCATCCGTGAGGGCGACTGGGGCGACAAGGTCGTGTGTGTGCGGGTCAATGACTGGTCCACCAAGTGGACGGTCTTTGACGTGATCGAGGTGGTCACCCAGGCGGGCGAACGTCTCGACGAGATCATGCTCCCCAAGGTCGAGAACGCCGCCCAGGTGGTGGCTCTGGACATGCTCCTGCGTCAGTGCGAGATTGCCGCGGGCCTGCCCGTGGGTCACGTCGGCATCGAGGCGCAGATCGAGACCACCATCGGGCTCATCAACGTGGAGGAGATCTGCGCGGCGTCCCCCCGGCTGGAGACCGTCATCTTCGGCCCGGCCGACTTCGCGGCATCCATGGAGATGCCGGTGCTCACCGGCGGTGTGCAGATCGACGACTATCCCGGCGACCACTTCCACTACGTCTTCTCCAAGATCCTGATGGCGGGCCGGGCCAACGGCCTGCAGGTGATCGACGGTCCCTTCCTCAAGATCAAGGAGGGCGACCTCCTGCGTGACTACTGCAAGCGGGCCCGCATCCTGGGTTACGACGGTAAGTGGACCCTGCACCCCGACCAGGTCACCATCGTCAACGAGGTGTTCAGCCCCACCCAGGAGCAGTTCGACAAGGCCTGGGAGATCCTCGACGCCTACCAGCAGGCCACCGAGGGCGACGGCAAGGGCGCGGTGATGTTCGGCGACGAGATGATCGACGAGGCCAGCCGCAAGATGGCCGTGAAGTTCATCACCCGCGGCGAGCGGGCGGGGCTGACCCGAAGCAACTGAGTCGGGGCGGGTGCTCGGGTGATCGTCGACGCCATCATCCCGGCCCGCAACGAGGCCCCCACCGTGGCCGCAAACGTGGCGGCGGCCCTCGGCTGCGGGTACGTGCGAGAGGTGCTGGTGGTCGACGACGGCTCCACCGACGACACCGCTGAGCGGGCCCGCGAGGCGGGGGCCAAGGTGATCACCCGCACCGCGTCGTTCGGCTCGAAAGCCCAGGCCATGGCGTTGGGGGTCAGCGTCACCGATGCGCCGGCACTGCTGTTCGTGGATGCCGACTGCACCGGGCTCACTTCTGCCCATCTCGATGCCATCTGTGCGCCGGTCGTCGACGAGCGCGCGGCGCTGTCGGTCGGCGCCTTCGACTACGGCCGGTTCTGGAACCCGCAGGTGTTGCGATGGCCGCCACTGTCGGGGGAACGATGCCTGCCCCGCTGGGTGTGGGACTCCATCCCGCCCGAAAAGCTGCTGGGCTACACCGTGGAGGTGCGCATCAACGAGGTGGTGGCCGAGGGGCGCCTGCCCACGGTGGTGCGCACGATGCCGGGGGTCTACCACCGCACCAAGCGGGCCAAACACGGTCGCGTCGAGGGGCTGCTGCGCACGGCCTCGATGTACCGCGAACTGCTCTCGATGGTGCGTCCTGTCGGCGATGTCCGCCTGCGGACCTACTGGTTCTACCTTCGTGCGCTTGAAATCGACATGGCCGTCGATACGGTGTGATAGTGGCAATCCACGGAACCGATCTGGGGTTGCGCTGGGACGGGCGAGGGGACGCGCGATGAAGGTATGGAGAGGGGCGGCGCTCAGCGTTTTCGGATTGACGATGTTGGGCCTTCCGTTGCAGCGGGCACAGGCGGCTGCGCTGTCGCCTGCGACCTACGTGGTGAACTCGGTGGGAGATTCGCCCGATGCCCTCGGCGGTGACGGGGTCTGCCAGACCTCCGTGATCGGCGAGTGCACGCTGCGGGCGGCCTTGACCGAGGCCAACAAGGACGGCGTCACCTCGGTCGTCAACTTCAACATCCCCGGCACAGGGGTGCAGACCATCACTCCGCAGACCTTGTTGCCCAAGCTCGTCGACTCCTCCGGCGGCACGACCATCGACGGCACCACCCAGCCGGGATGGTCGGCCAACACCGATCCGCTGGCCGACAACGCCGTGCTCGTGATCCAGATCGTGGGGAAGGGGCCCACCGCCTTCGACGGCCTGGTGGCCACCACACCCAACAATGTGATCCGGGGACTGTCGATCAACACGTTCCACACCAACGTGCGCTTCACCGGCGGCCAGGCCAAGAACAACGTCCTGTCGGGCAGCTTCTTGGGCCTCGATCCCGCCGGCACCCTCCAGATCACCAGCACCCAGGCCGGGTCGAGTTGCATCCAACTCGACACACAGGCCAACCACAACGACATCGGCCTGCCGACGCCCGCCGACCGAAACGTGATCGGATCCTGCTACCACCAGGGCATCGCCACCTACGGGGTCGGCACCAACTACAACCGCATCCGCAACAATCTCGTGGGGATGACCCCCGACGGCACCGCCTCCCGGCCGGCGCGCGCCAACGGAATCGATCTCAACACGGGGTCTTCCTTCAACGTGGTGGGCGGCTTGGCCCCCTTCGAACGCAACGTCATCTCCGGCAACGGCCAGTCAGGCATCGAGTTTTCCCACAACGCCGCAACTCAGTACGACCAGGCCATCGGGAACTTCATCGGTACCGATGTCGCCGGCGACACGGCTCCGGCTTGGGGGGTCAACGGCGAGTACGGCGTTCGCCTCGAGGGCGCGCCCAGGTGCAGCGGCGGATGTCCGGTCGATGAGGGCTTCCTCACGGTCGATTCGAACGTGATCGTCAACGGCAAGCGGGGCGGGGTGATGATCGACAAGGGCGTGCACGATTCGGTCGTCTCCAACAATCGAATCGGCGTGACCGCGACCGGTGTCGCAGCCCCAAACCTGAACTTCGGTCTCCGAATCGAGGCAGCGACCCGCATCACCGTCGGCCCGGGAAACGAGATCGCCAACAACCAGGTGGGTATCCAGGTCAACCCCATTCCCACCACTCCTCCCGACACCGTGCCCACCCCGACCAACTTCAACACCATCACCCGCAACTCGATCCACGACAACACCTCCCGCGGCATCGATCTCGCTCCGTTGGGCAGCACCAACACGCGAGGGAACGGGAATCCCGATGCCAACGAGGCGATGGATTTCCCCGTCATCACCGGCGCCAATGCCTCGACCCTCACCGGCACCTCCTGCGCCTCCTGCGTCGTGGAGGTGTTCCTGGCCGACGGCGGGCCGATGGCCTACGGCGAGGGCCGTACCTATCTGGCCAGCGGCACCGCCAACAGCAACGGGATCTGGAGCGTCGCTCTGCCCTCGACTGCCGCGGGACAGTTGATCACCACCACCGCAACGAACCCCAACGGCAGCACCAGTGAGTTCTCGAAGAACTTCAGGGTCCCGACCGGGTTCGGCAGCCTGGCGTCGGACACGTTCTCGCGCACCGGCTCTGACTGGGGTGCCGCGGACGCCGGCGGGTCATGGGCCTACCCCGCGAGTGCCGCCGGTTTCTCCACCGACGGCAGCCATGGCCTCGTGGCGTTCACCGCCGCCAAGTCGGGCCGGGTCGCCGCGCTGCCCATCGCTGCCGGCGATGTCGACCTGCAGGTCGACACCAGTGCGAGTGTGGTGTCCAACTCCGTCGGCACGATCGCTGGGGTGATCGCCCGCCGGCAGGGCACGAATCAGTATCTGGGGCGGCTGCGGATGTCGGGGTCCACGGTCTATGCCGCCATCACGGCCACCTCCGGTGGCGTGGAGACCGTTCTGGGCAGCGAGGTACCGGTGTCGGGCCTCACCGCCACGGCCGGCCAGCGCTACCGCGTCCGCCTGGTGGTCACCGGGAGCAGCCCCACCACCCTGGCGTTGACGGTCTGGGATCCTCTGCAGCCCCAACCGGCATCGCCGACCCTGATGGTGACGGACTCGACAGCCACGTTGCAGGCGCCGGGAGCGTTCGGGGTGCGGGGCTTTGTGGGGATGAACGCCACCGTCCCGGTGACCCTCTCGTTCGACAACTTCACCGCCGGGTGATCTCGCCACCATTGCGGCGCGCGATCGGGGAGCGCCTCAGGCCCCCATAAGTTGCAGGGCGGTGCCTTCGGCCTCGTGCGCAGCCTGCTGGGCGAGCTCCATGACCGACTCGCGGCCGATGCCCAGCGCGGTGCAGGCCTCGACGGCATCCGGTGGGAGTTCCACGATGGACGGTGCACCACCGAGGTCGGCCAGCGCCTCGCCGCCCCGCACCAGCAGCACCATCTCGGCAGTGGTGGCCACCGGCAGCCGATGGTGATCCCGTTGGGCGTCGATCATCTCGGACGGGAAGCCCCAGGCATCGAGCACGGCGGCGCCGACTTCACCGTGATGCATGCCGTAGGTGGCGCGTTCCTGGGCCAGCCGGCCCGGGAGATCCTCGGCGGTGGCCTGGTCCAGATCGGCGAAGAGCGCCGGGTCCAGCCGGTGCAGGAGCATGGCGCCGAGGTCGTGGAGCAGCCCTGCGGCGAACGCATCGCTGACCTTCACCCCCCGATTGCGGGCGAGCAGCGCGGCGCCGTGGGCGGTGGCGATCGAATGGCCCCAGAACCCATCGGGGGGTTCACCGTGCTCTCCGGCGAAGGCCCCGCTGGCGGCCAGAACTGCCAAGGCGCGGACGGTGTCGAAGCCGATGACCGACACCGCCGTCCGGGTGCTCATGACCCGCCGGCTCAGGCCGTACGCCGACGAGTTGGCCAGGCGCAGGATCTTCACGCACAACGCCGGGTCCGTGTCCACGGCCCGCGCCAGATCGTCCGCGTCGGAGTGCGGGTCGTCGATGATGGCCAGGATCCCGCCGGCCGCCCCCATGTGTGTGGGCAACTCGGTCAACTCGGCCAGCAGCGTGGCCAGGGGAGACGCGAGATCATTCACCGGCTTCTCCTTCGGCATCCGCACCCCTCCAGTTGAGGTCTACCGTGCCCGGCATGGCGCAGGAGGCAGACGTGGTGGTCCTCGGAGCAGGGGCCATGGGTGCCGCCGCGGCCTGGTGGCTTTCGCGGGCCGGGCGCCGCACGGTGGTTCTCGAGCGCTTCGGGCCCCTGCACGCGCGTGGATCGAGCCACGGCGCCACCCGATTGTTCCGGCTCGGCTACGACGACGTGCGCCTCGTGCGGTTGGGTGTCGAGGCGCTCGAACTGTGGCGGTTGGTGGAGGCTGAGACCGGCGCCGAACTTCTACAGATCACCGGTGCGGTCGATCACGGCGACCCGGCGGTGACGGCCGCCCTGGCCGAGACGATGGGGGCGGCGGGTGTGGCCCACGAGGTGCTGAGTGCCGGCGAGGCCACCGAGCGCTGGGCCGCCATGCGCTTTGAGGGCCCGGTGGTGTTCCATCCCGACGGTGGCCGGTGCCTGGCCGATCCCACCCGCCGCGCCCTCCTCGATTTCGTCACCGCCAACGGTGGGGAGGTGCACCACCTCGCCGGCGACGTGCGCTGGCGGCCTGCGGGTGAGGGGGTGGAGGTCGAGGCGCCCGGACTCGGCGAGACGTGGCGAGCTCCGGTCATGGTGCTGGCCACCGGCGCCTGGATCGGTGCCATGGCCCCGCCTGGCTCGCTGCCCGAGCTGTTGGTCACCCAGGAGCAGATCCGCCACTTCGCCCCCCGCATGGACGCAACATGGCCGTCGTTCATCCACTACCGACGACCTCGGCCCATCTACGGCCTGCTCTCGGCCTCCGAGGGCGTGAAGGTGGCCGAGCACCACGGCGGGAT
>JANMIX010000390.1:0-1541 GCA_031376015.1 Acidimicrobiia bacterium
CAACGCCGCGCCACGCCCCGTACGGGCCTTCATCCCAACCTCGGGAGCGACGTCGTCGGCCATGTCTCAGCCCCGCAGACGGGCGCCGGCCGCACCGGCGGCGGCGACACAGACATCGCGCACCGTCGCCACCTCGGCATCGGTGAGGGTGTGATCGGCGGCTTGCAGCCGCAACCGGAACGCAAGGCTGCGCGTCCCCTCCGCCACGCCCGAGCCTCGATAGGTATCGAACAATTCGAAGGCCACGCAGCGCTCGCCGGCCGCGCCCCTCACCACCGCAGCCAGTTCACCGGCCGCCATCGATTCGGGCGTCTCGAAGGCCAGATCCAGATCGCTCGACGGATAACGCGACACCGGCCGGTAGGTGGCCTCGCCGTGCGGCAGGGCCAGCAGGCGACCGAGGTCCACCTCGATCCACGCCACCCGCTCGCGCACCTCCATCGCTTCGCACACGGCCGGGTCGACCTCGCCGAGCACCCCGACCTGCTCACCGGCCACCACGATCTTCGCGGTGCGGGTGGGATGCAGGGACGCCACCGCGCCGGCCTGCAGGGAACGGTCGTGCACGCCGAGGGCCTCGGCCAGCGCCTCCCACAACTCGACTGCGGCGGGAGCTTCTCGGCCCGCCACCGCGATGCCGAGGTGCTCGCGTTCGTCGGGCAGAGGGGTGGGCTCGCCTTTCGGGCGGCCGAAGACGTGGCCGATCTCGAACAGGGCCGCGCCCCTGACGCGATGCGATTCGTTGTAGGCCACGGTCTGCAACAGTCCGGGCAGCAGCGAGGGGCGCAACACCGACTCCTCGGCGATCAGCGGGTTGGTGAGGGTGAGCGCGTCCGCAGGATCGAGCGCACAACTTTGCAGGTCCTCGGGGGCGAGGAACGGCATCGGCATTGCTTCGCTCAGGCCCAGACCGACCAGCACATCGCGAACCGTACGGCGATCGGCCTGGTAGGGCGAGAGCGCACCGAATCGCACCGACGGAGGCACGACTGGCGCGATGCGGTCGTAGCCGTGGTGCCGGGCGATCTCCTCGATCACATCGATCTCGGTGGCGGAGTCGTAGCGCCACGACGGGATGTGCACCTCGAGGTCGTCACCCGTCTCGGTGGCGGCGAAGCCGATGGGGTCGCACAGGGCGGCCATCTCGGCCCGGGTGAGGCTGGTGCCGAGCACGGCGTTGACTCGCGCGGTCCGCACCCGCACCGGGGCGCGCTCGGGCAACTCGCCGCGCACGTCGAGCATCCCGGGTGCCACCGAACCGACGGCGTCGCCCAGCAACTCGATGAAGCGGGCCTGGGCCAGCTCGAGAATCTCGGGGTCGCATCCCTTCTCGAAGCGGGCCGAGGCCTCGCTGCGCAGGCCGAGGCGGCGGCTGGACTTGGCGATGGGCATGGGCAGGAACCAGGCCATCTCCACCGCCACGTCGGTGGTGGTGTCGCTGATCTCGGAGGAGGCGCCGCCCATGATCCCGCCGATGCCGTTCGGGGCGTCGGTGGCATCGCAGATCAGCAACTCCTCGTCGGTGAGGGTGCGGGTCACGC
>JANMIX010000397.1:0-7580 GCA_031376015.1 Acidimicrobiia bacterium
GGGCCCGACACACCCCCGGCAGCCATGATCACCAAGCTGTTCTGGGCGAACCTGCATCGTGAGATGGGAGAACTGGCCATGGAGGTCGAAGGCATTGCGGCGACGATGTGCACCGGGGAGGACGGCGACTACTCCGGGCTGCAACGGCTGTTCCTGTACAGCCGGGCCGACACCATCTACGGCGGGAGCGACGAGATCCAGCGCAACCTCATCGGCGAGCGGGCCCTGGGCCTGCCCCGGGAAGCCCGATGAGCGCGCCCGCGCTGCCGCCCGAGGTGGGCGGCCACGGTCTGCTGGAGGGCAAGGGCGTGCTCGTCACCGCGGCGGCCGGCACCGGCATCGGCTTCGCCACGGCGAGGCGTTGCGTGGAGGAAGGCGCCCGGGTGGTGGTGTCCGACGCCCACGAACGGCGCTGCGCCGAGGCGGCCGAGACCCTCGGGGTGCAGGGCATCCCCTGCGACGTGACCGACGAAGCCGCCGTGACCGCACTGGTCGACGGGGCCGCCGCCTCGTTGGGCGGCATCGACGTGCTCATCAACAACGCCGGCCTCGGTGGCACCGCCAACATCGTGGACATGACCGATGAGCAGTGGTCCAAGGTGCTGGACGTGACCCTTACCGGGACGTTCCGCATGACCCGCGCCGCGCTGCGCCACATGCAGCCCCGCGGCACCGGGGTCATCGTGAACAACGCATCGGTGCTGGGCTGGCGGGCCCAGGCGGGCCAGGCGCACTACGCGGCGGCCAAGGCCGGGGTGATGGCCCTCACCCGGTGCTCGGCGGTGGAGGCGGCGCCCTTCGGGGTGCGCATCAACGCGGTGGCACCGTCGCTGGCGATGCATCCGTTCCTGGCCAAGGTGACCACCGATGACCTGCTGGAGGAACTCACCTCCCGCGAGGCCTTCGGGCGCGCCGCCGAGCCGTGGGAGGTGGCCAACGTGATCGTGTTCCTGGCCAGTGGCTACAGCTCGTACATGACCGGCGAGGTCCTCAGCGTCTCCAGCCAGCACGCCTGAGCGCCGCGTGGCGCGCCGCGGCCCGTGACGCGATCGGGTGATCCTCAGGTGGAGAGGATGACCGAGCTGCCGTGGCCGAAGAGGCCCTTGTTGGCGGTGATGCCCACCGAGGCGCCCTCCACCTGACGGCCTTCGGCCTGGCCTCGCAACTGCCACACCAACTCGCACACCTGGGCGATGGCCTGGGCCGGGACGGCCTCGCCGAAGCAGGCCAGACCGCCGGAGGGGTTCACCACCGGGCCCTTGCCGCCCAGGGCGGTGTCGCCGTCGCGGATGAGGCGTTCGGCCTCGCCCGCCTTGCAGAAGCCGAGGTGCTCGTACCAGTCCAACTCGAGCGCGGTGGACAGGTCGTAGACCTCGGCCACGTCGATCTCGTCGGGGCCGATGCCGGCCTCGGTGTAGGCCGAGTAGCCGATCGAGTCCATGAACGATCGGGGCGCGGCGGCCACCGAGGCGGCCGCGTCGGTGGCGATGTCGGGCATCTCGATGATCTGGTTCGGGAACTGGGGCATCACGTGGGCCACGGCCCGGATGCGGATGGGCTGCGCGGTCAGGCCCTTGCGGCGGGCGTAGTCCTCCGAGCACACCACCACCGCCGCGCCGCCGTCGGAGGTGGCGCAGATGTCGAGCAGGTGCAACGGGTGGGCCACCACCGGCGAAGCCAGCACCTCGGCCTCGGTGACCTCCTTGCGGTACCGGGCCCGCGGGTTGCCCATGCCGTGGCGGGAGTTCTTCACCTTCACCTTGGCGAAGTCGGCTTCGGTGGCGCCGTAGAGGTCCATGCGCCGCCGCGCGTAGAGACCGAAGTAGGTGGGGTTGGTGGCGCCCACGAGCCGGAACCGCAACCAGTCGGGGTCCTCGGGCCGTTCACCGGCGTTGGGGGCCAGGAACCCCTTGGGGGTCGTGTCGGCCCCGACGACGAGCGCCACCTCGCACAGCCCGGCCTGGATCTCGGCCCGGGCGTGGGCCAGGGCCATGGCTCCCGAAGCGCAGGCGCCGTAGACGGTCATGACCTTGGCGCCGTTGAAGCCCAGGGCGTTGGCGATCGAGGAGCCCGCCACGTAGCCGGCGTAGCCGTTGCGCACGGTCTCGCCGCCCACCACCAACTGCACGTCACGCCACTGCACACCGGCGTCGGCCAGCGCGGCGCGCGCCGCCTCCACGCCGTACTCCACGAAGTTGCGGCCCCACTTGCCCCACGGGGTCATTCCCGCTCCCACGATCACGGGGGCGTTCACGACGCGCTCCGCACCGGCTGCCACTTCCACACCAGGTACTCGTGGTCGTCGTCCTCGAAAAGGGTGTCGATGACCAACTCCATGGGGGTGCCCACGGTGAGTTCGGTGGCGTCGACGCCGGCCACCACCTGGCCCAGCACCACCAACTGCTGCTCGGCCAGGGACACCGCGGCGATGGCGAACGGCTCGTGGGGATCGGTCACCGCCACATACGGCGACGGTGGCGCGTAGCGGGCGTCGGTGGCGGCCCACACCGTGCCGGTGCGAGACAGCCGTGCCGGCTCGAAGTCGGTGCCGGCGCAATCAGGATTGCGGCAGAAGGCGACGGCGGCGGGGAAGAAGACGGTGGCGCACGCCGTGCAGCGGTTCCCCACGAGGGCGGGTCCGTCGCCGTCCTCGGTGAACCAACCGTCGGCGCCCAGGGCAGGAACGCGGGTCTTGGCCATGCGGGCACGGTACCCGCCGACCTGACGCCCCGTCAGCTTTCTCAGCCGCCTTCGACGGCCTCCTGATAGGCGGGGCGCTCGCCGCCGCCGTGCAGCAGCAGGGTGGCGCCCGACGCGTACGACGACAGCGGTGAGGCGAAGAACACGCAGGCATCGGCGATGTCTGTCGGGGTGGCCATACGGCCGAGGGGCACGGTGGCCCCCACCCGGGCGATGCTGTCCTCGTCGCCGTAGTGCAGGTGGGCCAGTTCGGTGCGCACCAGGCCGGCGGAGACGGCATTGACCCGCACCTTCGGCGCCCACTCCACCGCCAGGGTCTGGGTGAGGTTCAACAGGCCCGCCTTGGCCGCGCCGTAGGCGGCGGCGCCGGGTGAGGGCCGCATGCCCGACACCGAGGCGATGTTGATGATCGACCCGCCGTGTTCCTGGGTCTGCATGACCCGGTTGGCGGCCTGGGCCACGTGCAGGGGGGCGAGCAGGTTGAGGCGGATGATCGACTCGCTGAAGCGGGGCGACGCCGTGGCGGCCTCTGCCGCAGGTGACCCGCCGGCGTTGTTGACGACCACGTCGAGGTGGCCGAAGCGCGCCACGATCGTGTCGACCATGGCCGCCACGCTGTCGGGGTCGCGCACGTCGCAGGCGACGAAGGTGCCGTGCGGTTGGTTGCTGGGCGCGTCGGGTTCGGTGCGGCCGCAGGCCACCACCTCCGCACCCAACGACGCGAAGCGGTCGACGATGCCGCGGCCGATGCCTTTGGTGCCCCCGGTGACGAGCACGACGAGACCGGACATGTCCAGCGGGTTGGTGGGCTCCACGGCGGCGGACACTAGTTTCCTGACGCACCGTCAACTCCGCTGGAGAGCGCATGGGAACCTCCCACACGATCGATGACACCGGCATCGCCGAGGTCGTCATGGACAACCCGCCGGTGAACGCACTGACCGTCGCCGGGTGGTTCGAACTGGCCGACATCCTCACCGCGCTGGGTCGCGACCCTCACGTGCGGGTGGTGGTGTTGCGGGCCGAGGGACGCGGCTTCAACGCCGGCGTCGACATCAAGGAGATGCAGGCCACCGAGGGGTTCGACGCCCTCATCGGCGCCAACCGCGGGTGCTACGCCGCCTTCGCGGCGGTGTACGACTGTGCGGTGCCGGTCGTCGCCGCCGTCAACGGGTTCTGCCTGGGCGGTGGCATCGGCCTGGTGGGCAACGCCGACATCATCGTCGCCGCCGAGGACGCCACCTTCGGCCTACCCGAGGTCGACCGGGGCGCGCTGGGCGCCGCCACCCACTTGTCACGTCTGGTGCCTCAGCACAAGATGCGCCAGATGGTCTACACATCGGCCACCGCCACCGCGGCCGAACTGCAGGCCTTCGGGTCGGTGCTCGCGGTGGTGCCCAAGGACCAACTTCGGAGCAAGGCCCTCGAGGTGGCGGCGCAGATCGCGGCCAAGTCACCCACGGTGATCCGGGCCGCCAAGGAGTCGCTCAACGGGATCGACCTGTGGGACGTGAAGCGCAGCTACCGGTTCGAGCAGGGCTTCACCTTCGAATTGAACCTGTCGGGGGTGGCGGACGAGCACCGTGATGCGTTCGTGGCCAAGCGCGAAACGGACACCGCCAAGTGAGCTCCAAACTCTGTTCCGAGGACGATGTGGTGGCCCGCCTGCGGTCGGGCATGACCATCGGGATCGGCGGTTGGGGCAGCCGGCGCAAGCCGATGTCGATCATCCGGGCCATCCTGCGCAGCGACCTGCGCGATCTCACCGTGGTGTCCTACGCCGGGCCGGACCTGGGCCTGCTGTGCGCGGCGGGCAAGGTGCGCCGGGCCGTGTACGCCTTCGCCAGCCTCGACTCGATCCCCCTCGAGCCGCACTTTCGGGCCGCCCGCCAATCGGGGTCGGTGGAGGACGAGCCCTACGACGAGGGCCTGTTCCTTCTGGGTCTGCAGGCCGCCGCCTGGCGGTTGCCGTTCCTGCCCACCCGTATCGGGCTGGGGTCGGACCTGCTGCGGGTCAACGACCGGCTCCGCACGGTCGAGTCGCCCTACGGAGAGGGGGAGACCTTCGTCGCTGCGCCCGCCCTGGAGTTGGACGCCGCGCTGTGTCACCTCGACGTGGGCGACGAGCGGGGCAACGCCGCCTTCCTGGGTCCGGACCTCTACTTCGACGACCTGATGCTGCGGGCCGCCGCGCCCGGGGCCCGATTCCTGTCGATCGAGAAACTGGTGCCCACTGCGGCGCTGGTGGCCGAGGCCGGCACCGAGCAACGGTGCCGGATCAACCGGATGATGGTCGATGGGGTGGTGCACCGCCCCGGCGGCGCCCACTTCACCTCCTGCGTGCCGCTCTACGACCGCGACGAGGCCTTCCAGAAGGAGTACGCGGCGTCGGCCAAGTCGCCGGAGGCGTGGGCCGCCTTCCGGGCCGAATGGATCGACATCTCCGAGGACGACTACCAGGCCAAGCGGGGGCAATCGTGAGCGGTACCGAACTGGGGGCGCCGACGCGGGCCGAGGTGTGCTGCGTGGCCATCGCCGAGTGCTTCGCCGGCGCGGGGGAGATCCTGGCCAATCCCATCGGCACCATCCCCATGATCGGGGGGCGCCTGGCCCGCGCCACCACCGAGCCCGATCTGATGATGACCGACGGCGAAGCCCATCTCATCGCCAACGACGAGGCCTTCGTGTGGCCCGACGGCAAGGTCATCGAGACCTACAACCCGTACCGGGCGATGTTCGACATCGTGTGGTGGGGGCCGCGTCACGTGATCATGGGCGCCAGCCAGATCGACAGCCACGGCAATCAGAACTTCGCCGCCATCGGTGCCGACTACCAGCACCCCAAGACCCAACTGCTCGGGTTCCGTGGGGCGCCCGGCAACACGGTGAACAACGCCACGTCCTACTGGATCCCCAATCACAGCCCGCAGGTGTTCGTGCCCAAGGTCGACGTCGTCACCGGCGTGGGCTGGGACCGCGCCGAGGCGTCGGGGCCCGCCGCCACCAAGTACTTCGATCTGCGCCGGGTAGTGACCAACCTGGCCGTGCTCGACTGGGAGAGCCCCGACCGGCGGATGCGGCTGCGGTCGGTGCATCCCGGGGTCACCGTCGAGGAGGTGGTGGCGGCGACCGGCTTCGAATTGGTCATCGACGGCGACGTGCCCGATAGCCGCCTGCCCACTGACGCCGAGCTGGACCTGATGCGCACGGTGATCGATCCCTCGGGCCTCCGGGAGAAGGAAGTTCCCAACCCGTGAACGAGTTCACCGTGCGGCCCATCGGGGTGGTGCGCTCCGAGCGGGACGCGGCCATCGACGACGACTGGGACGCGGTGATGGCTCGCATCGAACTGGATCCCGCCGTACTCGGGTCCGAGGCCACCCTCGGCCTCGACACCTTCTCGCACGTCGAGGTGCTCTACCTGTTCGACCGTGTCGAGGAGGCCGGGGTCTGCACCGGTGCCCGCCGTCCCCGGGGCAACCCCGACTGGCCGCTCACCGGCATCCTCGCCCAGCGGGCCAAGGACCGGCCCAACCGGTTGGGGCACACGGTGTGCCGGCTGCGGGCGGTCGAGGGGCTCACGGTGCATGTGCAGGGTCTCGATGCGATCGAGGGCACGCCGGTGCTCGACCTGAAGCCGTGGATGGACGGCTTCGCCCCCCGGGGCGAGGTGCGCGAACCGGCTTGGGCCCAGGAGTTGATGTCGGGCTACTGGTGAGCGCGGTGCCTCTCGACGCCCTGGCCTTCGGCGACGCGTTGCGCGCTCGGATCGAAGCGAACCTCGCCGCCCACGAGCGTTGGAGCATCCCGCTGGCCGGGCACCGGCACGCGGCGGTGGCGGTCGTGGTGGTGGACAGCGACGCGCAGGAACACGGGGCCGACCCGCACCCCTTCGGCCCCGACAAGATGTCGATCGTGCCCGGCATCGAGGGCATGGGTCTTGACGGCAGCGTGGCCGGCACAGCCGGGGGGCCGGCCTTCCTGCTGACCCGGCGGGCTGCCGGCCTGCGGGCGCACTCGGCCCAGTGGGCCCTGCCCGGCGGGCGGGTCGACGAGGGCGAGCAACCGGCCGAGGCGGCCCTGCGCGAACTGCGCGAGGAGCTTGACCTGGCGCTGGGGCCCGACGCCGTGCTGGGCATGCTGGACGACTACCGAACCCGGTCGGGTTACGTCATCACCCCCTTCGTGCTGTGGGGCGGCGCTGATCCGGCCATGGAACCCAACCCCGACGAGGTGCTGTCGCTGCACCGGGTGTCGCTGAGCGAACTGCAGCGGCCCGACTCCCCCCGGTTCGTGACGATCCCCGAGTCGGATCGGCCGGTGGTGCAGGTGCCCATCGGCGGCGACATGATCCACGCCCCCACCGGGGCGGTGCTGCTGCAGTTCCGCCGCGTGTGCCTCGAAGGCGTCACCGAACGCGTCGCCGGCTACGAGCAGCCCACCTTCGCCTGGGGCTGAGTTCGCTCGCGGGGGCAGCGGGATCGAGGGACGAGCAGCAGCTTCGGGAGGATCACGATCGGCGAGAAGGGCGTCTCGACTGACTCGCCGACGGCCACCCTGCCCACCGACGCCGGCTCGGGGGTCAAGGTTCGGGGAGTTCGTCGGGGTAAATCACCTCGACCTCGGTGATGTTCTTCGAGAAATCCGAGGAGTTGTTCGTGATGAACCGGTCGGCGCCAGCAGCGACCGCCGTTGCGAGGTGCACGGCGTCAGCGGCACGCAGCCCATGGGCCGCTCCAAGTGCTGCGGCCAGTTCGGCGACGGCCTCATCCACTGGTCGAAGATCCAGGCGCCCGAGCAGGACTGCGAGCGCCTCGATCTCGGACCCGGCACCGTCGCGCAAGGGCTTGGTGAGCAGCTCCGGGATCAGCAGCACCGAC
>JANMIX010000725.1:0-1942 GCA_031376015.1 Acidimicrobiia bacterium
GTCGGCGAGGAGCTCCCAACAGCACGACGCCGAGGGGCGGCAGATCGAACACCGCCGACGCTGGATGACCATGCCAGGTGATCTCGGTGGTCGCCGAGACAGTGGCGACCTCACCTCGATAGCCGGACCCACTGAACTGGCCGCTGTCGGAGTCGAGCAGCACCTTCCACTCGCCAGGCCATGGCAAACCGACCCGGTGCCCCGGACGAGGGACGGGAGTGAAGTTGGCCACGCATGCAACCGCTTCGCCACCGGCGTAGCCCCAGCGGAGGAAGGCGAACACCGAGTGCATCGCATCGTCGGCGTCGAGCCACTGGAAACCGGTCGGCTCGTGATCCCGCTCCCACAGTGATCGCCACTGCGTGGCCACTCGGTTGAGGTCGGTGAGCAGATCGCGCACACCGCGGTGCGGGGCGTGATCGAGCAGGTGCCACGGCAACCCGCCGGCATCGTTCCACTCCGTCCAGGGGGCCATCTCGGCACCCATGAACACCAGTGGCGCTCCCGGCATCGCCCACATCCAAGTGAACATGGCGCGGAGGTTGGCGAACTTCTGCCAGTCGTCGCCTGGCATCTTGGCGAGCAGGCTGCCTTTGCCGTGCACGACCTCGTCGTGGCTGATGGGCAGGACGAACCGTTCGCTGAACGCATACAACAGACCGAACGACAACTCACGGTGATGCCACCGACGATGCACCGGGTCGGTGCTGGCGTAGTCCAGCGTGTCGTGCATCCAGCCGAGGTTCCACTTGTGTGTGAACCCGAGGCCACCGTGCTCGAGCGCATGGGTCACCTTCGGCCACGCCGTGCTCTCCTCGGCGATCATCATCGCCGACGGCGCATCGTCGATGATCGTCGCATTCAGTTGCCGAAGAAAGTCGATCGCGTCGAGGTTCTCTCGCCCACCGAACTTGTTCGGCACCCATCGACCCGGACCACGCGAGTAGTCGAGGTACAACATGCTGGCCACCGCGTCGACTCGCAATCCGTCGATGTGGAACTCCTGCAGCCAGTACAACGCGTTGGCAATCAGGAAGTTGCGCACTTCGTGACGGCCGTAGTTGAACACGAGCGTGCCCCAGTCGGGGTGCTCGCCCTGGCGAGGGTCGGAGTGTTCGTACAGCTTGGTGCCGTCGAACCGGGCCAGGCTCCACTCGTCGCGCGGGAAGTGCGCCGGAACCCAGTCGAGGATCACGCCGATGCCGCGCTGGTGCAACTCGTCGACGAACGCCCGGAAGTCGTCGGGTGTTCCGAAGCGCGCTGTCGGTGCGTAGTACCCGGTCACTTGGTAGCCCCACGAACCGCCGAACGGATGCTCGGCGACCGGCAGCAACTCGACGTGCGTGAACCCCATGGCACCGACGTGGTCGGCGACCTGGTGGGCCAGCTCGCGGTACGACGACACGCCGTGACGCCACGAGGCGAGGTGCATCTCGTAGATCCGCAGCGGCTGACCGGGCCCATGCCCTCGCGTCGACATCCACGACTCGTCGCTCCATGCATGGGCGCTCGGTGCCGCGACGACGCTGGCGGTCGCCGGTGGGCACTCGGTCTCGAACGCCATCGGATCGGCCTTCATCATCACACTGCCGTTGGCCGACTCGACGGCGAACTTGTAGCGATACCCGATGGCGGCCGATTGGGCGACGCCCGCCCACACACCGGACTTTCCCTGAGGAACGAGCACGTCGCCGTCGACCCAACCGTCCCAGTCGCCGACCACGCGAACCGACTTGGCGTTGGGAGCCCACACGGCGAACTGCACGCCTCCGCTCGCCAGCGGATGCGCACCGAGCCACTGCCACAGGCGCCGATGGGTACCCTCGCCGAAGAAGTGGAGATCGTGTTCTCCGAGCAGCTCGACGGAATCGTACGTGACGGCACCGGCGGATACGGTCAACCATTGATGCGGATCCTGATGCTGTCGTGGGAGTTCCCGCCG
>JANMIX010000459.1:0-5596 GCA_031376015.1 Acidimicrobiia bacterium
CCGGCGACCACGATCCTGCCGTCGGGCTGCAGGATCACACCGGTACCCGCATCGCCGTTCCCGGCGAAATCGGTCGTCACTCTGCCGCCGGTGCCGAAGGCGGTGTCGATGCTGCCGTCCGGGTTGTAGCGCACCACCCCGTAGTCGCCGCTCAAATGGCCCGGGATCAAGGCGGTCGTCCCGGCCACCACGATTCTCCCGAGGGGATCGAGCACCATCGCGGCGGCCTGGTCGTCGCCGCCGGCGACATCGGTCGTGACCTTGCCGCCCGACCCAAACGTGGTGTCGAGCGCGCCGTTCGAGTTGTAGCGGGCCAGCGCGAATTCGTAGGCCTGCGTCGGATCCTGACTGGTTCCGGCGACCACGATCCTCCCGTCGGGTTGGAGCACCATGGCATACGCCATGTCATCGGAACCCCCGGCGAAGTCAGTGGTGGATTTGCCGCCCGATCCGAAGCTCGCGTCGAGACCGCCGTCGGGGTTGTAGCGGGCCAGCGCGAAGTCCCGCGTGCTGGCCGATCCACTGGTGCTTCCGACCGCCACGATCTTTCCGTCAGGCTGCACCATCACGCCGGTGGCGCCGTCATTGTCGAGGCCGCCCGCGAAGTTCGTCGTGACCGTTCCGCCGATCCCGAACGTCGTGTCGAGGCCGCCGTCGAGGTTGTACCGCGCCAGCGCGAAATCCACGTTCGTCTGCGTGACGTCCTGACTGAATCCTGCAGCGATGACCTTTCCATCGGGTTGGATCGCAACGGCCGACGCGTGGTCGTTGGAGCCGGCGGCGAAGTCGGTGGCGACGCGACCGCCGGCACCGAAGGTGGTGTCGGGGCTGCCATCGGGGTTGTAGCGGACCAGCCCGAAGTCGCCGGAACCGTCGGGGGCCGGTGAGGTCCCGGCCACGATGATCTTGTCGTCGGGTTGAATGCTCACCGCCTCCCCGAACCCATTGAAGGGACCGGAAACCTTGCCGCCGGTTCCGAAGCGGGGATCGAGCAGGCCGCCGACCGTGGCGGGTTGATTGCAACGCACCCCGACGCACTGTGCCGGATCGGCGTTGCCTTCGGCGGTGTTGCCGCCACCGTCGACGACACCGGCCACCGCCGCGATCCCGAGATTGCCATTGAAGTTGGCCCGATTCTTCGTCAACCTCGCCGCCGTGGAGTCGACACGGATACCACCGCCCTGATTGCGGTTGGCCGTGTTCGAGTCCAGGACGACGTTGTCGCCCGTGCGATCGACCAGGATGCCAACGGCTCCATTTCCGGCAACCACATTGGCCACCAGACGACTGGACCTCGCACCTCTCAGGTCGATTCCGTCGGTACCGCCGCTCACCGCGGTCCGAACCACGGACACCGCGGAGGAGCCGGCCACCAGCACGCCCACCGCACTCGACCGCACCTCGACCTTCTCGACCTTGACGTTCCGGGAGCCCATCACTTCGATCCCCGTGCCGAACTGGGTGACGGTCCCGTTCCGGACCGCCACACGGAGGTGCCCGACGACCTGGATGCCGTCGTGTTGCGACTGTCCGTCGGTGGGCACACCATCCACGGTGTGCCCGTTGAGGTCGATCGTGATCGCGTCGGCCCCCACGACCAGCCCATCTGCCGGGCAGTCGCTCAGATCGTTCTGGAGCACGAGGTCATGGGTGATCACCTCCCCGCACGCCACCACGGTGGTCGCTGCCGCGAAAGGGGCAACCCAGGAGGTGACCACAACCGCCGGAAGCGGCATGAGAACGCCCAACACCAGGACCCGCAACTGCTTCATGTCGCCCCACCCCCGGCCTGCCCCACGGAGTGCCGCAGGCACTTTCGTGTGCGAAATCCTAGCGATAGATTCGGGCCGTGGCCAGGTCCTTCGATCGGGTCGGCCACGTCCCCCGGGCGGTTGCCCCGTTGTGTCGAGCATGTTCTGGTGCACGGGGGTTCCGTGCACAGCCAGGCGCTCGGCTCGCCCGAGGCGTACTGGCGGGAACTCCACGAAACGCTCCATGAGCTCCATGCGCAAGGAATCTCCGCCTTCGATGGCTTCCAACTGTGCGGCGAGCCGGAACAACGTGTGAGATGGGATCTCACGCGGTGAGATCGACCCTTCCCGCGGTCGCGTAGTTGTCAGCCGGCGGGTTCCGTGCCGGCACCGGTCACGGCGAAGGGGGCGCGTGCCGGGCGTCGGTCCACATCGTGCCGTCCCACCACCGCAAGGATCCTGTCGCCGGTTCCGGGTACCAGCCGGGTGGGGGGAGCGAGGGTTGTCCCGCGGCCCGCAGCACGTCGTCGCGCTTCGTGAACCGCCAGACCAACGCCCCGATCACATGCGTCAACACGACGATGAGGACCCACATGATCTTCTCGGACCCCGCCGCGCGGAACTGCTGTTCGGGAATGCGGGCCACCTCCACCAACGCGACGATCCACAACACGAACGTGAAGATCCACACGAATGAGAACAACAAGAAGATGGTGGCCCCGGCCCCGATGTTCATGGGCGGACAGTAGGTCCTTCGGCTCGGCGGACGCTCGTCAGTTGCCGCCGGGACAGGGAAGGATCGGGTGGCCGATCCTGGGGGCCTCAGGGGTTACGAAACTGTGGCCACAGGTCCTGCCAGGGACGTTGGCGGCCGGTACACCACCACAGCGGTGCGCCCTGCTCGTCGTTCGCCACCTCGACGCCGTTGTCGAGGTGGCCGGCGGGACGGACGTCCTCGAAGGCCTGTCGAAGCGTGGTCTGATCGAACCCGATGGCCAGTACGGCGGCCGCCGTATCCGGTGGAGGGCCCCAGTACCAGTAGCCCATGTCGCCGCTATAGGCGTGCGGCAGCCCCCGCGAGGCGCCGAAGCGGTCAACCGCGCCCGCTTCGCCGTAGTTGCTGGCCAGCACCGCAACCGGTGCCGACCCGGGCGCCGAGAGCCGGTGGTACACGGCGGCAATCTGGTCCACATAGGCGGGCCAACCGATGGTCTCCCCGGCGTCGTAGTTGAGGTCGACGATCGGGGTGTGGTGCACCGTTCCGACGGGGACGACCGGAAGCGCGATGAGGGCGGCGGGGAGTCCGAGCACGACGGCCGCCACCAGCGCGGTGCGGCGACGGTCGGCTCGCCCACGGCGCATCCAGTCGATCGCCGGTTGGGCGCCGGCGGCGAACAGCAACGGGTACATCCCGGCCAGGTAGTAGGGCTTGCCGCCGGTGACGATGAACACCACGGCGAGCAACGGGTACGCCCAACCCAGCGCCCGGCACCATCGCAGCGCCGGGTCTCGCAGCAGGCGCAGGGCGCCGGTGATCCACACGGGCGCCAGGTAGAGGTTGGTGAGCACCAACTGGAACGGCAGGAAGAGCGACCGCGGTTCGGAAGTGCCCGATCCGCCCGCCGCAATCGAGCGGCTGACCTCGAGTTGGGGCCAACCGTGGGCGGCCTGCCAGGCCAGGTAGGGCAGCCAGCACCCGAGTGCGATCAACGCCCCCAACCACAACCACGGAGATCGCAGCAGCCGTCGCGGCCCGGCCAGGAGGATCCCCACGAACACGGCGCCGAGCAGGAACGCGATGAGCGTGTTGGTGAGCAGGCCCAGCCCTGCCACCACCCCCACCGCCACCCAGCGGCGCTCGTCGCCGTCGCTCAGGATTTGCACCACGAGCAGGACGATGGCGGTCCAGGCCAGCAACGAGAAGGTCGTGGTGCTCAGCAGGTGTCCCGCCGCCAGTGTCACCGCGCTCGTCGCCATCGCCGCGGCGGTGAGGCCTTGTGCGAGGCGCCCACCGCCGAACTCGCGGGTGAGCAACGCGCTGAGGATCACCAGAGCGCCCATCGCCAGCGCCGAAGGGGTCCGAAGGAGCACCAGCGAGCCGGCGTTGACGGCGGAAATCAGTCGAGCCAGAGCGGGCACCATCGGCGGCTGGTCCGGGTATCCCCAGGCCAGGTGCCGGCCGGCGGCCAGGAAGTACAACTCGTCGCGGTGGTAGCCGTAGCGGTTGGCGGCGACCAGCAACACCGCCGCCGAGGTTCCGGCGATCCCGAGGACCGGTCCGGTTGCCAGCTCCGCTCGGTGCCGTCCCGGCGGGACGCCCTCCTCACCGCCCGCTGCGGCAGTCATGCACGACACCCTAGAGTCGCCGCCCCGACGACCGGGGCGAATGCCTCGGGATTCAGGTGTCGCTGACCGATCGGAAGCGCCGCAGCCGGAGGCTGTTCGACACCACGAACACGCTCGAGAGCGCCATCGCCGCACCCGCGATCAACGGGTTCAGCAGGCCCGCCGCCGCAAGCGGGAGGGCGGCGACGTTGTAGGCGAACGCCCAGAACAGGTTGCCCTTGATGATGGCCAAGGTCCGTCGCGACAGGCGTATGGCATCCACCGCGGCGAGGAGGTCGCCCCGTACCAGGGTGAGATCCGATGCCTCGATGGCCACGTCGGTGCCCGTGCCGATGGCGATGCCCAGGTCGGCTTGGGCCAGTGCGGCGGCGTCGTTGACCCCGTCGCCCACCATGGCCACCACCTTGCCCTCAGCCTGGAGGCGTCGGATGGCCTCGAGCTTGTCGGCCGGCAGTACGTCCGCGATCACCTCATCGATGCCGACCTGGCGGGCGACGGCCTCGGCCGCTCCCTTGTTGTCGCCCGTCAACAGCACCGGTGAGAGGCCCAGGTCCCGCAGCCGTGCGATGGCCTCACCCGAGGTGGTCTTGACTTGGTCGGCCACCACGAACACGGCGCGGGCCCGGCCGTCCCAGCCGGCGAAGATGGGGGTCCGTCCCGCGGCGGCGGCGTCGAGAGCGGCCGCAGTGAGCTCCTCGGGCACTTCCATTCCCCGCTCGGTCACGAACTGCCGGCGGCCGACCACGACCGAGAGACCGTCGACCCCGCCCTCGACGCCGAGACCCTCCCGGTTGGCGAAGGAATCCGTACCCGGCAGAGTTTCCAGTTCCTGGCGGGCAGCCACGGCGATGGCCTGTGCGATGGGATGCTCCGAGGCATCCTCGACCGCGCCGACGAGTCGCAGTGCCTCCCGGCGTGACACGCCGCCGGCGGTCACCACGTCGAGCAGGCCCATCTCCCCGGTGGTGACCGTGCCGGTCTTGTCGAGCACGATGGTGTCGACCCGACGAGTCGACTCCAGCACCTCGGGACCCTTGAGCAGAATGCCCATCTGGGCGCCGCGGCCGGTGCCCACCAGGATGGCGGTCGGGGTGGCCAGACCCAACGCGCAGGGACAGGCGATGATCAGCACCGCCACGGCGGCCGTGAACGCGGTGGACGACGGTTCGCCCGCCCCCAGCCAGAAGCCGAGCGTGCCGGCCGACAGGGCGATGACGAGCGGCACGAACACACCGGAGACGCGGTCGGCCAGCCGCTGCACGGGGGCCTTGCCCATCTGGGCGTCCGACACCATCCGGGCGATCTGGGCGAGTTGGGTGTCGGCCCCCACCCGGCTCGCCCGCACGACCAGCCGGCCACCGGCGTTGGCAGTGGCACCGGTGACCGTGTCGCCGGGCGCCACCTCGACGGGAACGCTCTCGCCGGTGAGCAACGACGCATCGACGGCCGAGGAGCCTTCCTCGACGATGCCGTCCGTGGCGATCTTCTCCCCGGGGCGC
>JANMIX010000509.1:0-1795 GCA_031376015.1 Acidimicrobiia bacterium
ACCGGACCAGCACGGCCGGCGCCGAGGCGTTCATCACCGCCGCACGGGACCTGCTCGGTGGGATCGACATCTTGGTGCCCAACGCGGGCGGTCCCCCGCCGGGCACCTTCGAGTCCACCAGCCTCGATGCCTATCTCCCCGCGCTCGAACTGAACCTGCTCTCGACGGTGGCGATGTGCAAGGCGGCGGTGCCGGCCATGGTGGAGCAACGCTGGGGTCGCGTGGTGGCCATCACCTCCATCTCGGTGCGCCAGCCCATCGACGCACTCATCCTCTCCAACACGGCCCGTGCCGGCGTCACCGGATTTCTCAAGACGCTCGCCACCGAAGTGGCAGCCCACGGCGTGACGGTCAACTCCGTACAGCCGGGCTCGCACACCACCGAGCGACTCACCACCATCTATGGCGACGATCTCTCGGCTGCGGCCCGGGCCGTTCCCACCGGCGTACTGGGGCGGCCCGAGGACTTCGGCGACATCGTGGCCTTCCTGGCCTCGGACCAGGCCCGGTTCATCACGGGGACGGCACTCCCGGTGGACGGGGGTGCCTCTCGAGGCCTGCAATGAGCCCGCACCCGTCGAGGTGCTCGGTCGCCCGGTTCGGTAGGGCATCCGGAACCGACCGCGCTGGGTCCGGCCGTCAGAAGCGACCCTCGGCCTCGGCGGCGTCCAACGTCGCCGCCGTGAGGGTGCGGCCCAACTCGATCAGCTCGGCGGCCCGGTGGAAGTCCAGGGACCGGCAGGCGTCCTTCGGCACGCGCACCAGGACGTCGGGGGGATACCCGGCCAAACGGTGCTGGGTGAGCACCGCCTGCATGGTCTCGAAGGACTGGTTCATCACCTCGAGTTTCCCCACCCCGGCGAACGACACGCGCTCCCGGCCACGGCGGCCTGCGGCCGCCGTCGGGCCCAGGACAGCACCGGAGTCGTCGCCCTCGCCGTTGTCGTTCTCCCCGGAGCCCGCCTCACCATCGGCAGCGTCGGTGGAGCTGCGTGCCAGTAGATGCCGCACATCGCGGTCGAGCCAATGACCGGCCACGTTGCGCAGCCTCCCCCGCCAGCCCGATTCCACATCGGCATTGACCGCCTCCGGCGCGCGCAACGGCGCCCCGGACCCACGGGTGTCGCCGTGCAACGACACGGCCACCACCGCGTCGGCGCGGAAGGCCGCGCAGGGCGCGAGGGGAAGTGGGTTCATCACGCCCCCGTCCACCATCAGACGGCCATCGATCTCCACCGGGGTCAGCACGGTGGGGATAGCGGCCGAGGCCCGTATGGCCAACTCGAGCGGCCCGTTCTGGAACCACATCTCCCGCCGCCCGTACAGATCGGTGGCCACCGCCGTGTAGGGCACCGGCAGGTCCTCGATGCACAGCTCCCCCACCAGCTCACGCACCTTGGCGAACACCTTGTCGCCCCGGATGGCGCCAGGCGCCGAGAGCGACACGTCGAGCAGGCGCAAGACATCGAGCTGGCTCAGGCCTTCGGCCCAAGTGGCGTAGTCCGCCAGGCAACCGGCGGCCTCGAGGCCGCCCACGAGCGCTCCCATGGAGGAGCCGGAGATGGCGATGATGCGGTGCCCGCGCTCCCGCAGGACCTCGATCACCCCGATGTGGGCATAGCCGCGTGCCCCACCGCTGCCGAGCACCAGGGCAATAGTCCGCGAAGTGTTCACCAACGGTGCACACTAGGAGGCAACACCGATCGCTGGACACAACCGGCGATTCGGCTGACACCGTGCAGCCCAGGGGACCGCAGATGACCGACAGCGGGGAGGACAGACCGACCGTTCCGAC
>JANMIX010000512.1:0-7537 GCA_031376015.1 Acidimicrobiia bacterium
GGGGTCCGCGCCGGGACGGCCCGCATCGACGCCCTTCTCGACGCCGCCAGCGCCACCTGGACATGGCCGGGCCCGTCGGGGACGCGTGGCCCGATCGCCGGTCACGATCCGCTGGCGAACGCCCGCCTCCTCGACGCGGTGCGGGCGCTGCTCCTCGCCGAACACGAGGTGACCGCCCCGGTCGAGAAAAGCGGCACGGGCTGCCTCGACCTCTGCACCTTGGTGCCCGACGCGTGGCTGGGCCAAGCTCTCGAAGTGCACGGTGCGGCCACCCGCTTCGGAACCCTTTCGTTTGCCGTGCGCTGGCACGGTGCCCGCCCGGCCTTGCTCTGGGAACTCGACGGTGGCGCCGCGGTGCAGTTGCGGGCACCTGGGTTGGACCCGTCGTGGTCGAGCACCGAGGCCCGTGGCGACGCCCTGCTGGCGCCGGTGGCCCCCCCGGGCGGGCTGCCCAAGGTGTACGGACCGATCCCTGAGCGGGGTGTGCCGGCGCCCGAAGTGGGGGAGAGCTTCGGATGAGCACACGCCCCCGCACCCTGGCCGAGTTGGTGACGGCTCTCGGCATCCCCGAGGACGAGGCCCACCGTGCCGCCGAGGCCGGCACGCTCGGCATGCTCGTCATCAGCCGGTTCATCTTCCCCGGCGAGGGTCGCTACACCCAGGCCGAGATGGCCGAGTTGACGGGGATGGGCGACGACGCCCGCCGCTACTGGCACGCCCTCGGCTTCCCCGATCCGCCGCCCGACGAGCGGGCCTTCACCGACGCCGACCTCGACGTGTTGAAGATCGTGGGCCAGATGATCGAACTGCGCCTCGTCGAGTCGGACGTGGCCCTGCAGATGGCTCGCGTCATCGGCGCCTCCATGGCCCGGGTCGCAGCCGCCCAACTCGAAGCGATCGAGGGCCGCCTCGACGACGACCTCAGCGATCCCGAGCACACGGGCGCCGAACCGGCGGTGCTGCGTGCCGGGCTCCTGCAGACCACCGTGCCCCAGATCCTCGAGTACGCCTGGCGGCGCCACATGCAGGCCTCGGCCACGAACCGGATCATGCGCGAAGGTGATTTCGAAGGGGCCGGCATCGTGGTCGGCTTCGCCGATCTTGTGGGGTTCACCGCGCTGGCCCAACAGGTCGACGAGCACGAACTGGCCGCGGTGGTAGAGCGCTTCGAGCGCACCGCGTACGACATCGTGGGTGGCCACGGCGGACGGGTGGTGAAGATGATCGGCGACGAGGTGATGTTCGCTGTCCCCGACCCCCTCGCCGGCCTGGAGACCGCGCTGGCCCTGGCGGAGACGTTCCACCGCGACGATGCACTGTCGGACGTGCGGGTGGGTCTTGCCCTCGGCCCGGTGCTGGCCCGCGAGGGCGACCTGTACGGACCCACGGTGAACCTGGCCAGCCGCATCGTGGCGCTCGCCTTCGCCGGCTCGGTGGTCACCGGCAGCAACCTGCGTGAAGCGTTGGCCGATGTCGAGGGGTTCCGCTGGAAGTCGTTGCGGACCCGCCAGTTGCGGGGCATCGGTCGCGTCCAGATGTGGGCCGTGCGGAGGGCCAGCGAGGGCGACGAGGGCGAGTTCGAACGGTCCCGTCGCCGCCGGGGAGCGCTGCGCGACCGGGTGGCCGAACTGGTGGACGGGGTCATCTCCGTGGTGCCCACGGCGGGCGGCGCGGAGCCCGTGACCGCCGAGCCGCACACCGCCGACCCCGAGCCGGGGGATCCGATAGAACAAGGCTCATGATCCGAGCCGGCCTGCAGATCCCCAACTTCACCTACCCCGAGGTGGCGCCGGGGGATCTCTTCGAGCGGATCTCGGCGGTGGCCCAGACCGCCGAGCAGTCGGGCTTCGACACCATCATGGTGATGGACCACTTCTACCAACTGCCCATGCTGGGCCCGGCCGAAGCCGAGATGCTCGAGGGCTACACGTTGCTGGGTGCCCTCGCCGCCCGCACCCGCACCGCCAATCTCGGCACCCTCGTCACCGGCGTGACCTACCGGAACCCGGCCGTGCTGGCCAAGATCGTGACCACGCTGGACGTGATCTCCCGGGGTCGGGCCTTCCTGGGCATTGGCGCCGCCTGGTTCGATGTGGAGCACAACGCCCTGGGCGTCGACTTCCCACCGGTGGCCGAACGCTTCGAGCGCCTCGAGGAGGCACTGCACATCTGCCGGGGCATGTTCCGCAGCGAACGGCCGACGTTCGCCGGCAAGCACTACCGGGTGAACGACGCGATCAACTCGCCGGCGCCGATCCGGCCCGGTGGCCCCCCGATCATGATCGGCGGGTCGGGCGAGAAGAAGACGCTGCGCCTCATGGCCGAACACGCGGACATGGCCAACTTCACGTCCGGCTTCTCCGAACTGCCCCGCAAGTTGGAGGTGCTGGCCGAGCACTGCGCCCGCGCCGGGCGCGACATCAACACCATCAACAAGACCGCACTGATGATCCTGTGCGTGGGTCGCACCGCCGAGGCCGCCGGTGCCACTCGCGATGGTTTCCTGCACCAGCGGGGGATGCCCAGTTGGGCCGACCTCGACGAGGGGATCCGCGCGATGTTCGAGGACCGGATGATCTGCGGCGACGCCGACCATGTGGGTGAGCGGATGCAGACGCTGGCCGGCATCGGCCTCGACGGGGTCACCGTCAACATGCCCGCCGACGGTCACGACGTGGAACAGGTCGCCTTCGCCGGCGAGGTGCTGGGCAAAGCCTTCCGCTGAGCACGTCGCCGGCGGGCGGCGCACCGCCGCCACTGGGCCCGATCGATCAGTCGAGGACGGCGGTGGCGATGCGCCAGGGGCCGACCTCGACGGTGCCTTCGAAGCGTTGCGTGGCCCGGCCCCGCAGGTCGACGAGCCAGCCCGTCCGGGCGGGGAGACCGACGTTGGTCGCCGTTGATGACGGGTTGTGTACCCGCAGTTCGAGCCGGCCACCGTCGGTGCGTCGCAGCGCCGACACCTTGGCGGTGCCCAGCTCGACTTCGAGGGCGACGCCCGAGGTGGGCTCGGTTCCGCCCCCAGCCCGGGTGACGATGAGGGGCACGAAGGCATCCTCCACCACGTCGTAGCCGTCGGCGTCGGGGTCGAGGGTGAGCGCGTAGCGGACCTTGATCGGCCCGCGTAGCTGCGGGCCCTCCAATCGGTTGAGCGGGCCGGCGGGAAGCGGGCGCGTCCGCATGGGGATCTGGCTGAGCATCCCGGTGCAGCGCGCCAGGGTGAGGGCCAACGTCTGGGCGGCGGGAGCACCCCCGCCGGCGTCATGCTCCCCGGCGATGTCGACCAACTCGTATTCGAGCAGGCCCTCATGCGCCAGCGTGAGGCCGCCGGCCTGTACGAACCGGCGCGACGGGAAGTGGGGGAAGGCGATCTCGCTGGGGCCGCCCTCCGCGGTGAGGCCCCGCTCCACCACGGCGAAGGCGCACTCGGCCCGCGACGTGGTGGCGGTCTGGGGCAACGGCAGGTGGACGCGCACCCGTTGGTCGCGGGTGCGGTTGTCCCAACCGGTCTCGACCCGCAGCAGCGATTCCCCGGTGTGGAGTTCGAGCGTGGTCGTCACCGTGGTCGGCTCCGGCCAGGGGTACGTGGCGGCGATCTCGACGCGGGCCCGCACCGGGCCGGTCTCGCGCACCGTCACCTCCACCGCGTCGGGGAGGTCGATCACCGTGTCGTGCTCGGGCGGGCACCAGTTGTAGGTGTCGCCCACGTCGCCGTCGCGCACGATGCGTCCGAAGCCGCCGAGGCCGTTGATGGACCACGTGCCGTCGCGGGTCACCTCGACGCGGACCCGCCCGTTCTCCAGCACCGCAGCGACGGGACCGGCCGCGGTTTCCTCGGTGGCGGTCACGGGGGGTTCGTCCGTGCGGTCGGCGCCGGCGGGATCCCAACCGCGGTAGCCGTAGCCGGCCACGTCGCCGGTGCGCACCAGCAGCGTCTGGGCGGCGGGGCGGGTGACCCGCACGATCACCTCCTCGGTGATGGTGGCCGTCATCTGGTCGAGATCGGCACGCACGTCACCGGAGAGCAGTTCGCCGTCGGAGCCCCGCTCGGCGCGCCACAGCGTCTCGCCCGTGGCGCGGCTGACCAGCGCGATGGCCTCGACCAGCAGGTTGTACTTGAGCTCGCGCACGACGACCGGCACCGAGCCGTCGATGGGCATGGGCGGCATGTCGAGTTCGGTACGGCGCTGGCGCAGCACCTGGGTGCCCGGATGCACGTCGTTCCCCGGGATCTGCACGGTGACGATCCCCGACCGAGGGCGGGCCGAGGGGTTGACCAGCACCGGCTGGTTGCCCTGCAGGCGGGCGGCCAGCGCGGCGACCGCCCGGTCGGCGACACCCTCGGCGATGTGGGTGGCCTCGGCGAAGCGGTGCAACACGGCGGTGCACACGTCGTCGTGCGAACAGGCGCAGATCGAGTCGTGCGCCGAGTTGCGGATTACGTGATCCCACGCCTCGCCCAGCAAGGCCGATGGCCAACGGTCGGCCGGTTGGTACAGCGCCGCCAGCGGTTCGGCGATCTGCTCGAGACCCCGTTCGGCGCGCGCTGCGGCCACCTTCACGTCGACCCGGTTGGAGCCCACCCCGAACAGCAGGTTGGCGCGCGCCCCCGAACGCAGCTCACCGGTCCAGGTGGGCAGGCCCTCGGTGGGGGCGGACTCGAGGTACGAGGTGAGGGACGCCACCTCGAGGTGGTAGCCGGCATCGAGGTCGTTCACCTCGGTGACGACGCGGCCCAGCCACGGCTGTGGTGCCTCGTGATCGGTGCCGTTCATCCACAGGATGGGCCCGGTGAGCAGGTCGCCCCAGTCGCTCTCGAAATCGCGGATGCGGGCCAGCAGGGCCTTGGCGTCTTCGGGCGTGGACGAGCCGTTGCCGTAGCCCTGGGGGAGGTACTCGGCCCGCACGGTGGAGCCGTCGAGGGCCTGCCACCAGAAACCCGAGCGGTTCACGGCCTCGGGCACACCCCGCCACACCACGGCATGGGCGAAGCCGAACTGGGCCAGCAACTGGGGCATCTGGGCGATGTGGCCGAACATGTCGGGCAGGTAGCCGACCTCCATGGCTCCGCCGAACGCGGCGGCCCGACCGAGGCCCCGCTGGAGATTGCGGATCATGGTCTCGCCCGAGACGAGGAACTCGTCCATGAGGATGTACCACGGCCCGATGGACAGCCGCCCCGACGCGGTAAGGCGGCGGATGGTGGCCTCCGCTTCGGGCCGGATGGCGAGGTAGTCGTCGATCACCGCCATCTGGCCATCGAGCATGAAGTGGGCATACGACGGATCGGCGTCGAGGCGAGGGAGCAGGTCGTCGAGCACGTCGACGAGCCGCATGCGGAACGTCTGGAACGGCGCATACCACTCGCGGTCCCAATGGGTGTGAGGCACGATGTTCACCCGTCTACGGGTGCTCTGACCTGCGGAAACCTTCTCGACCACGATGCCCCCTAGATGGCTTCAGTCCTCAGCCAGTCCTCAGCAGATCCGCCGAGCGACTCATCCACGATGGCACGCACCCGGTCGTCGTCGTGGCGGATCACGTGCGCGTAGGTGGACAGCAGCGTCTTGGCGTCGTGCCCCAGTCGCTCCGCGATGTGGGGCGCCACCCATCGCAGAGACATGCCACAGTGCCAGCGTTAGGTGATGTGCGGGTCAGTACAGGTTCTTCAGGTAGTCGCGGTTCAGAGCGGCCTTTGCCGCAACGCTCGTGTCACCGACGTTGGCCGCTCGGGCCGCGAGCTTGATTGCCCCGGCCGCCAGGCCCCTGGTGCCGTTCGACTCCACGTGGTCGGTCCAGATGCGCGTCGCCACCGGCAGGTCGTTGCGGGCGATGTGAAGGTCGGCGTTCCACAGGTCGGCGGCGCGGAGTCCCTCGGACGCAGAGAGCTGCACCCGGTCGAGCTCGACGATGATCGCAACGTTCGGTCGCTTGCCTTGCATGGCCATGCTGGCCAGCAGCGCCGGGTCTGTCGAGATGCGGGCCCGACCGCCCAGTTCGAGTGTCCGATCGTCGCCAGGGGAGAGGGCGAGAATGGCCACCGCCGGGTCGTCGAGCACGTTGTGGAGCGTGTCGGTGCGCTTGTTGCCCCTGCGATCGGGGATCGCAATCGTGGCGTCGTCGATGACGTGAACGAAGCCGCCGGGGTCACCCTTGGGGCTGGCGTCAGCGTTCCCGTCGGCGTCGCAGGAGCCGATGATCAGAAACGGTGCGTCAGCGAGGAATGCTCTGACGGCGTTGTCGAGCGAGGCCTCGGTCGTCGAAGCCGCCTGTGCAGCAGTCTCGGTCGGCACGTCCCACAGCTTCGACCGCATCACCGCCTTGCCGCAGTGGACAAGCGCCTCGGACACGTCGAAGCCCGATGAGAAGGTGCCGTTGACTCGCAGCGTCTCCCGCCACCCCGGCGTCAGGAAGCAGGCGCCGACCGGAGTGCCGGTGATGGCGCCGTCGGGGGCATCGATGGCCAGCGACGTCGGCGAGTCCCACGCGAATCCCGGCGCACCACCGACGAGTCGGGCCCGCAGCCCGCTCTCGTCGCGGTAGGCGATGACGGCGGCCGTCGATCGGTCGATCACGGCCCGGCAGTGGTCGTCGAGCCGATCGATCGACTTCATCATCATCGCCATCGGCCGAGCCCCGACCACTGACTCCAGTCCCTGAACGTCGTTGATCTGGCTCATCATCATCAATCCGTCGTGTCGTTGTCGTCCCGGCCATGCTCCCACGAAGTCCTCCAAGATGGAAACCATGCCCGGCAAGACAGAACCGCGCGTATTCGGAGACGACCGGCTGCAGCCTTTCAGGGACACAGGTACCCGGTCAGTCAGGTCATCGAGCCGGCGATAGGTGGCAAGCCGTTCGACATGCCCTCAACGGGAACTGCGTGCACCCCGGCGACAGTAGCGAGTGGGGGGGCCAGTCGAGGCGCCGATCGGGTCCGTTGTTCTCCCGGGAGAGGCCCATGGTGGCCCCATCGTCGAGACCGAGAAAAGCCTTGTCCCGTAGGGCTTTTTCGTTGCGAGGAAGGATCGAACAGGTGTACGATTCACTCTATGTTCGAGGGGCTGGCGGAGGCGATCGAGGGGCTGGATGTTCCCGTCGACAGTGCCGCGTTGGTGGAGGCGCACCGGTTGATGGATCGTCTGTCGGCCAAGGTGGCCGACTCGGTGGCCCGCTTCGATGACGCCGGGTTGTGGGATCTCGATGGGGCGTTGTCGCTGCGGAGCTGGCTGACCGGTAGGTGCCGGCTCCACCCCCGGGAGGCGGCGGCCACGGTGAAGCTGGCCGGCGCCCCCCAGGTCTGCCCTCGCACGTGGGCGGCGTGGCAGGCCGGTGACATTCCCCGCGCCGTGGTCGAGCTGGTCACCCGCACCGTCACCCCGGCCCGGCGCGAGGAATGGCTCGACAAGGAAGCCGGGTTGTTGGCGGCCATTGCCCCGTTGTCGATCACCGACACCGCCCATGCGTTGGCCCGGTGGGCGCATCTGGCCGACGCCATCATCGACACCCCCGAAACTCCCGAGCCCGACAACTCCCT
>JANMIX010000545.1:0-2157 GCA_031376015.1 Acidimicrobiia bacterium
CCAGCGCACGCACCCGGATCGAGCGGCGGTTCGACCCCGAAGCCGTGCGCCAACTCAAGGCGTCCGCCGATGCCGGCGTGTCGGTCGGCGGGGCGGAGCTCGCAGCCCAGGCCTTGCGGGCCGGACTGGTCGATGAGCTCCACTTGCTGCTGGTCCCCGTCGTCATCGGGCGTGGCAAGAGCGCCCTGCCCGACGACGTGCGCCTGGACCTCGAGCTGCGCGACGAGCGCCGCTTCGCCAGCGGCGTGGTCTATCTCCGCTACGGGATCGGACCGATCCGGCCGGGCACGTAGAACGCTCTCGGCCAGGAGCGCGCACGCAGATCGAGTGGTCGTCGCATTCCCTCCCCGCGCCGTGGGGTTCAGCGCCCGTGCCGGAGGAGGAAGTCGATGGTCGTGTCGATGACGCCGGCGGTGATGGCGTGACCGGTGTCGGGGAGCACGGCGAGTTCGCCGGCGGGGAGATTGCGGTAGGCCAGGGCGGCGTCCTCCACCGAGCAGAAGTGGTCTCGGTCACCGGTCAGGATCAACGCCGGCGCGGTGATCGACCGGAAGTCATCGAGGCTGTAGCCCGGTGAGCGGGTGGCGCGATCGAAGAAGATGCGAAGGTACTGGCGCCAGTGACCCTCGCCCTGGGCACTGTCGTAGTCGGCCTTCGTGACCTCGAACATGGCCGCCATGGGCGGCATGGATTGGAAGGCACGTTCGGCGGCGTTGGGGTCGGCTTCGGTGGCCTCGGGGCTGCCACCGAACAGGGAACGGCCCATCGAGAAGACCGGCGCGTCGGGAACGAAGATGTCGTAGCCGGCGTGGGCTGCGAGCGCGGCGATCGCGTCGGGCTGGCGGATGGCGACCACTGTGGCGATGGCGGCGCCATCGGAGAACCCCGCGAGCAATGGACACTCGAGGCCGAGCGCGCCGATCAGCGCAAGGACATCCTCTGCGAGCAATGCGTACGACGCGGTGCCGTCACGGTGGACCGTCGCGCCGCTGCCTCGGGTGTCGGGGGCAATGACCCGAAAGTGCTTGGCCAGGGTTGCCATGTGACCCACGTAGGCGGCAGGGCTGGCGGCCCAAGCTGGTCCGGTCGACACGAATCCGCCGTGGAGCAGCATCAGGGGTGGGCCGTCGCCGGCCTCGACGTAGGCGATGTCGATCCCGTTGGCTCGGACGAGCCTGGCCCCCCGCTCGGCCAGC
This sequence comes from Acidimicrobiia bacterium, assembly GCA_031376015.1. Lineage (GTDB taxonomy): Bacteria > Actinomycetota > Acidimicrobiia > Acidimicrobiales > JACDCH01 > JANMIX01. The sequence continues at coordinate 1,197 of JANMIX010000545.1, forward strand.
GTTGCTTCATCAATCATTTGGGCTCCTCTCCACGGTCGACTCCGATCGTGCGCCGCGCCGCCGCCGGAGGCATGAGGGATTCACCCCATCTTCGTCACAAACCGGTCGGGAACCCTTCCTCGGGGAGGAGGCCGTGCTGCATGGCGAACAGCGCGGCCGCGGCCCTGTTGGTGACCCCGATCTTCGTGTAGATGTGCTCGGTGTGGTTGCCGACGGTCTTGGCCGCAATCACGAGACGTTCCGCGATCTGCTTGTTGGACAGACCGAGGGCCAGGAGTCGGAGGATCTCCACCTCGCGAGCGGTGAGACCGGCGGGACCCTCCTGGCGACGAGCGACACGGTGCCCGGCGGCCGCCAGCACGGCCTCGACGGCGTCACCATCGAGGTGCCCGGCCCGGACCGCGGCCCACAACTCGGCCGCGGCGTCTTGCGCCGAATGCGCCGGCCGGTGCGGACGCTCCTCACGCATCGCCTGGTAGGCATCGGCCGCACCGAGAACCCGCGCCAGGGGTGAGATGGCGTTGCCCGGCAGCCCCCGGGGGTATCCCGAGCCGTCCAGACGCTCACGCTGCTGCACCACGATCCGGGCCAGCGGCGCCAGGGCATCGGACTGTTGCAGCATGCGCTCCGCGTAATAGGGGTGGAGGCGTACTCGCTCCCACTCCCCGGCGCCGAGAGGGCCTGGCTTGTCCCATATCGCGTTGGAGACGCCCAGCCGGCCGAACTCGTGCACGAGCCCCGCTCGGCGCAGCGTTCGGATGTCGTCCTCACCGAAGTTCAGGTGGTCGCCGGCGGCGGCCGCCAGCTCCGCCACGGCGACGGAATGGCCCAGTAGGTACGGCGACTTCAGATCGACGAACTCCGCGATCGCCCGAAGCGCGGCCTCCACGGCGGATCCCGACAGCACCACCGCGAGCGTCGGTTCGGCCTGGATCACCCGCGGCCAGGTGCCGACATCGGC
>JANMIX010000552.1:0-3047 GCA_031376015.1 Acidimicrobiia bacterium
ACGCCAAGGTCAACCCCGCCGCACTCGATCTACTGGTGGAGGGCTCCAAACTCCGCGACACCGACGCCGTTCGCCGCGGCATCGATGCCGCCGAAGCAGCCGGCTTCGAGGAATTCATGTTTGTGCCGACCACCACCGACCTGGACGAACTGGCGCGATTCGCAGCGGTCGCTCAGTCCCGCTGAGCCGTCACGGCCGGCGGTGGCCGGCGGCGCCGCTGGCATTCGCACCGGTCCCGCTCGAACTGGACGCCACCGGGGCCACCGGCGCTACGGTGCCCACACCAGCCGCGACCGCTGCCAGGGGGAGCCAGATGGCCACGCAAATCCCGCTCGTCGAATACCTCGTCCTCGGCGACGAACCGCACCTGAGGGCGCATGCCTGCACGTCGTGCGGGGCCCGCTACTTCGATCGGCGTAACGCCTGCGCCTCGTGCTTCGCCACCGAGTTCACCGACGTGGCAGTGGCCACCACCGGCGAGTTGAAGGCCTTCACCATCGTGGCCTTCGCCGCCCCCGGCGTACCGGTCCCCTTCGTGGCCGGACTGGTGGACTGCGACGGCACCAGCGTGCGGGGCAACATCATCAACTGCCCGCCCGACCCCGATCACGTGACCCTGGGCATGAAGGTGCGCCTGGCCACTGAGGTCGTCGGCACCGATGACGAGGGCACCGAGGCCGTCGGCTTCGGCTTCGAACCCATCTCCTGAGCTGCACGGCCCGACAAGGGAAAGGACCTCCAATGGCGAGCGATGACATCTGGATCCTCGGGATCTACATGACCAAGTTCGGCAAGCACCCCGATCTCGACACGGTCGACCTCGCCGCTCAGGCCGCCCTCGGCGCCCTGTCCGATGCGGGGGTGACCATGCGGGACATCGGGGTGCTCGCGGCCGGCAACCTCATGAACGCGGCCGCCGGTATCGGCCAGCAGCTGCAGAAGCAGATCGGCCAGACCGGCATTCCCGTGTTCAACGTGGCCAACGCCTGCGCCACCGGCGCCACCGCGCTGCGCACGGCGATCATGGCGGTGAAGGCCGGCGAGTGCGACATGGGCCTGGCCGTCGGTGTCGAGAAGCTGGCCGGTGCGGGCCTGCTCTCAGGAGGCTCACGAAAGAGCGACGGGAACGTCTACAGCCCGAGTGGCCGCTACGGCGCCGTCGCACCGGTTGACGGGCGCATCGGCACCGACACCATGCCCGGGGTGTTCGCCCAGATCGGCATGGAGTACGGACACAAGTACGGCGGCACCAGCTTCGAGTTGTTCGCCAAGATCAGCGAGAAGAACCACGCGCACTCCACGCTCAACCCGCTGGCCGCGTACACCAAGCGCATGAGCCTGGAAGAGATCATGGGCGACCTCATGATCGCCTACCCCAACACCCGTCCGATGTGTTCGGCCAACCGTGACGGCGCGGCGGCGGCGGTGGTGGTCAGCGGGTCGAAGCTCAAGACCCTGTCGCTCGAGCAGCAGCGACGTGCCGTGAAGGTGTCGGCGTCGGTGCTCACCTCGGATCCCTGGCAGGAGTCCTGCCAGGTACTACCCGACGTGAACACCCTCACCCGCATGGCGGCCACCCAGGCCTACGAGCAGGCCGGCGTGGCCCCAGAGGATCTCGATCTGGTCGAGTTGCACGACTGCTTCGCCACCGCCGAGTTGGTGCACTACGACAACCTCATGCTGTGTCCCGAGGGCGGCGCCGTCGACTTCTTCAACTCCGGCGCCACCTGGCGCGACGGCACCACGCCGGTGAACGTGTCGGGCGGGCTCGAGTCGAAGGGCCATCCGATCGCCGCCACCGGCATCGCCAACGTCTGGGAGGTGGCCACCCATCTGCGGGGCGAGGCCGGCGATCGTCAGATCGAGGGAGCCACCGTGGGCCTGGCCCATGTCATCGGCCTCGGCTCGGCCTGCGGGGTGCACATCCTGGAGCGCTCCGGGGTCTGACGCTCAGCGACGGAAACGGGCGGCCACGGCTCGGCGGCGGCGGGCCAGCACCTCCGCCCGCTCGCTCTCATCCACGAGGTGCGTCTCCGGGGGGAGGTAGTCCCGTACGGCAGCAGCGGCCACCACCGCGCTCTCGGGTACCGGCGCGTTGGCGGCGAACACCCACCGGTAGCTCACGAGGCCCTCGGGCCGCCCTTCGGTGTCCAGCCAGTTCGCACAGCCCGGATCGGTGGCCGCCAGCACGACGCGGACGCGGCCGTCGGCGTCGGTGGTGCACTGGTGACCGTTCAGGCTCACCTGGCGGTGGGCGATGTCGAGTGACTCGAACCAGCCCCGGCTGTAGAGCTGGATCGACCAGTACTGGGCGTGCGGCTCGTCGAAGGTCACCACCAGGGCCTCCGACGGGTCGAGCCGCCACCAGCCGCCGCCGTAGAGGATGTCGCGAGCGCCTCCGGGGGCGGAGCCCGGACCAGAGAGCTGGTTGGCGGGGGCGCGCGCTTCGATCCGGCGCAGGTAGTCGTTCCAGAACTCCAGGTTCCGTTCGACCCACTCCGCCGCACGGTCCAGCGCCGCGGCCACCACTTCTGGGCTGGGGGGTACCGGCGCCTCGCCCCGGTGGCCGATTCGCTCGATCTGCAGGTCGGCCACGCGGTCGTTGTCCCAATCGCTCACGTACTGGCGCACCAGCACGTGATCGGCGTCGGGGTGCAATGCCAGCCAGTTTCCCGGATGCTCCTCGGCGCTGACGACAATCTCGACATTGCCGTCCTCGCCGATCTCGAGCTGGCCGAGGTGACGCTCGTCGAAGACCTTGAACCGGCCGAGAGGCATGTCGCCCTCGTTGACCGACACGATCATCTGCCGGACGCCTTCGACGTTCCCGGTGATGCGGTAGGAGCGACCGGAGGCGACCTTGGCCCGCAGGTACTGGTTGTCGGCGTTCGGTCCACCCCATTTCACGATGTCGTCGTCGTAGCGGCAGAACGCGGGGAAGTCGGGGTCGCCGAACTCGAGCGCCCATTGCAGACCGAAAGTGGTGAGCCGGCTGAGGGCCCGGTAACCCTCGGCCCGTTCGGTCGGGGACCCGGGGAACTCGGGAT
>JANMIX010000568.1:0-4401 GCA_031376015.1 Acidimicrobiia bacterium
GGACAGTGTGGCCGTGCCCGTGAACCGGACCTCGTCGGCCGAGGTCCCCGCCACCTGGAACCCGCGGCGGGTGTAGGTGCCGGTGGTGGTGCCCTTCTGATCGGCGTTGCGCTGGTGGACGATGGAGCGCACCAGTACGAGGATGGCGGGAGCGTCGCGTGCGACGCCGACGGCGCCTCGGAAGTCATTCCCGGCAAGATCGTCGAGGAACGTGTCCAGCGCCCCTGTGGCTTCCTTGACCCCTGCGGCCGACGTCGCTGCCGGGGCCGTGGTCGCCACCGGCTTCTTGGCGGTGCTCGTGGTGGCCACCCCGGCGCCTGCCCCCGCCTTGCCGCCGACCCCTACCGCACCCGAGGCCGGCTTGCCCTTCGCAGTCGTCGACGTGGCCGCCGTCTTGGTCGTCGAGCCGGAACAGGCCCCGGTGATGGCGAGCGCGACAGCGAGAGTGACGGCAAGAGCACGGCATCGATGCATCCCGGCAGCATGCCCGAACGGTGACCGCTTGTCGGTCACCCCTCCCGATTTGACGCAAGCGGCCGAACTTCGCCTCACCTGACGGCGAAGGGAACACTCCAGCGCATTTCGGTGCCGCCCCCCGGCCGGTGACTGATCGAGAACTCGCCGCCGAGGCGCGCGGCACGGGTGCGCATGTTCTCCACTCCACGCCCTCCCAAGCCATCGCCCGGGCCTTTCCCGTCATCTCGGACCTCGAGGGTCAGTCGGCCATCAGCGGCTCGAAGAATCACCTCCGTGCTCCCGGCGCCGGAGTGACGCGCGACGTTGGCCAGCGCCTCGCGCAGCACCGCCAGCAGATCCTCGGCCATCGAGTCGTCCACCATGACGTCGATGGCGCCCTCGAGCCGTACGTGGGGCTCGAAACCCAATCCCCGGCCCGACTCGGCGCACACGTCGAGGACTTCCTGGCGCGCACTGCGCCCCGGCAGGCGGGCGGTGTGGAGTTCGAAGATGGCCGACCGCACCTGGCGGATGGTCGTGTCGAGGTCATCCACCGCCGCCGTGATCCGGTCGAGCACCTCAGGATCGGACACCCGGCGGGTCAGGCCTTGCAGTCCCAGTCCGACGGCAAACAGTCGCTGGATGACGGTGTCGTGCAGGTCTCGGGCGATCCGCTCCCGATCCTCGAACAACGCCAGTTCACCGACGCGGGCGTGCAGTCTGGCGTTCTCGATCGCGGAACCGGCGGCGGCCGCCAGCGCCACCACCATGGCCTCGTCGTCGTCGGTGAAGGCCACACCGTCGCGCTTGTCGCACAGGTAGAGGTTGCCGAACGCCCGGCCCCGGACCTGGATGGGCACTCCCAGGAACGACGTCATCCGGGGATGGTTGGGCGGCAATTCTGCGCTCTCGGGGTGATCGGCCACATTGTGAAGGCGGAGCGGCTTGGGATCCACGATGAGCAACCCCAGCACCCCACGGCCCTCGGGCAGGGAGCCGATGCGGGCCCGGGTGTCGTCGTCGATCCCCACAGTGTGGAACTCGGCGAGACGCAGCCCAGTGGCGTCGAGCACGCCGAGGGCGCCATAGGTCGCCTGGGACAGTTCCCGGGCCGCCTCGGCGATGTCGAGCAGCACGGCGGAGAGCTCGAGCTCGGAACCGATCGCCATGACCGCGTCGAGAAGGCGGCGCAGGTTCTCGGCGTTCACCCCCGGAGCGACACCATCGGACACGAGCGGATCCTACGAGCGTAGCGAGCACTGCAGGCCGACGACCGGGCGCGACGACCCGCACGGACCGAGCCGGGAAGGCATGATCAGACCATGACGATCCGGGTTTTCCTCGTCGACGACCACGAGGTGGTGCGTCGCGGCGTGCGCGAACTGCTCGACGCCGAGGACGACCTCGAAGTGGTGGGCGAGGCGGGCTCCGCCGCCGAGGCCCTGGTCCGCATCCCTGCCACCAACCCTGATGTCGCCGTGCTCGACGTGCGGCTGGGCGACGGCTCGGGCGTGGAGGTGTGCCGCGAGGTCCGCTCCGCACGCCCGGAACTGGCCTGCATCATGCTGACCTCCTTCGCCGATGACGAAGCCCTGTTCGAGGCGATCATGGCTGGCGCCGCCGGCTACGTGCTCAAGCAGGTGCGCGGCGATGACCTGATCGACGCGGTGCGCCGGGTGGCCGCCGGCCAGTCCCTGCTGGACCCCTCGGTCACGGCCAGGGTGCTCGAACGGCTGCGCAAGGGATCCGAAGGCGACGACCGCCTACGGCACCTCACCGATCAGGAGCGCAAGATCCTCGGCCTGCTGGCGGAGGGCCGCACGAACCGTCAGATCGCCGAGGAGTTGTTCCTGGCGGAGAAGACGGTGAAGAACTACGTGTCGAACCTGCTGGCCAAGATGGGGATGAGTCACCGCACTGAGGCCGCCGTCTACGCCGCCCGCCTCGACGAGCGCCGCCGGCCCCGCTGAGCCCTGCCCGATTTGGGACCAAGGTCACTACTCGCGACCCCCTCGTCCTCTATCGAGGCCCCTGACAGGGGGTGCAACGTGGACGCATGCCCCAATCCCACGAACGAACGTGGCATCCGCACCTGGAGGTGCTGGACCAGGAGGAATGCCGCTCGCTACTGGGCAGCCGGCCTGTCGGTCGCCTGGGGTTGAGCGAGAACGCACTGCCGGTGGTGCTGCCGGTGAACTTCGTCGTGGACGAAGACCGCATCCTCTTCATCAGCGACGACGGCGTGAAGCTGCGAGCCGCCCGAGAAGGTGCCGTCGCCTGCCTTGAAGTGGACTCCTACGACACGATGCGTCACTCGGGTTGGAGCGTGCTGGTGACCGGCCGCCTGGCCGAGATCCCTCCGGGACCCCGCCGGGACCGGGCCGAGCAAATGGCACTGCAGGCGTGGGCGCTCCCGGCGGCTCGCCACTACGTGGAACTGGGCATCGATCTCATGTCCGGCCGCCGCATCGACGTGCCGTAGCGCAACCAACACCGCGGCGTAGGCTCTCGCCTCGCTCGCACTCCCATGCGACGCAGTCCCTGATCGAAAGGACGGCATGCGCACGTACCTCCGCAGCGCGCTGTTGGTATTGGTGCTCGCCACCGGCATCATCGCCTGCAGCTCCGACCCGGCGACCACCACGGCCTCATCGAGTTCGAACGGCACCACCTCGACCACTGCAGGGGCGACCGCCACGGGAAAGGTGTCCGCCAACACCGCGACGACAGCCGAGATCGCCGCGGCGCTCGAAGGCGCCGGGGTCAACAACGCCGACCGCTGGGCCCGAGAGGTGGTCGAGTACCGGCCCTACCCCGCCGATGACCCCACCCTGCAGAAGCTGCGCGACAACCTCGAGAAGTACAACCCGGCCGACGGCGTGATCGACAAGATCGTCTCGGCGTTGACGCCGTGAAGCTCCGGCTCCCGGAGACCTCAGAGCGCAGCCTGGTCCTGCTGCGCCGGGCCCTGCTCGCCCTCGGACTGGCGGCAGTGGCCACCACGGCGACGGAACTGGCCATGGAACGCCACTGGGGCACCTTCGACCGGCTGATCCCCTGGTTCGGTCTGGGCGCCTTGCTGGTGGTCTACGGGCTGCTGGTGATCCGCCCCGGGCGGCGGTCCCTCGCCTTGGCCCGACTCCTGATCCTGTTGGTGGCGCTGAGTTCGCTCATCGGTATGAAGGAGCACGTGGCGGAGAACCTGCGGGCCGGCTCCCTCGACCGCGACTACGCCCCGACGTGGGACTCCAAAACCAAGCTGGACAAGCTGTGGATCGCCGTGTCGATGTCGGCGGGCAAAGCCCCCCCGCTGGCGCCGGGGGTGCTGGCGGGTGCCGCGCTCTGCTTCGGGCTGGCGACGATCGCCCACCCCGCCGGCGCGGACGAAGCCGACCCGCGCGAGACCTGAAGGCCGAGGAGGTCACCGGCGACCGGCCCGCCGGGCGCGACGATGGGGAACATGTCCGTACAGCCCTGCCCCCACTGCGGCCGTCCCGCCCACGAAGGCTCGGCATGCGCGGCGGTGGCCGAATCACCCGAACCCGTTCGGCGCCGAGGTCCGGCTCACGCGGCGCAACCCCGCAGGTCGCGGCGGGGCCGGCTGGTCCTCGGTGGCGTCGCCCTCGTGGCAATGGTGGCGGGCGCGGTGACGTGGGCCACCCGTGACACCGGTGGATCTGCGGCACCCCGCTCCTCTGGTGACCCCAGCAGCGTCGAGCCGGCGGACCCTCCCGCCACCAGCTCTGCCTCCGCCGGAACGGACGCGACCGACACGACCGTCCCCGCCACGAGCGCACCGGGGAACGGCGAGAGCCAACTGGCGGGCGCGCCGCTGTTGGGAGGCCCGAGCGGGCTACACGTGCTGCTGTGGGGCGAGTCGGCACGCCACATCGACCTCGACACCGGGAAGGTGTCCACCACGGCCACCGCCGTGGTGGGCACCAC
>JANMIX010000579.1:0-1692 GCA_031376015.1 Acidimicrobiia bacterium
ATCCCGAGCAGACCGCAGCCGGACTGGCGACCCGCCGCGGCGCCGAAGTTGCCCGCACTGCGGGGGAGCTGCGCGCCGGCATGGCGCGCCGCCGCAGCCAGCCGGCGCGTTTCGCCACACCCGAGGAGACCGCGGAACTGCGCGAGCTGGCCCGGGACCTGGCCGCCGCCGAACGCATCCGCGACGACACCGCCAAGGAGTTCGGCGATGCGATCACACGCCGGCTGCAGGAAGGCAGCGCGCTGGCGCTGCACCCCAGCACCCTGCGCCGCGCCGCGCAGGATGTGATGGCGGCGGAAGCGGAGCTGCGCAAGACCCGTGCCGCCTTCGACCACCTCGACGATCCCGTCCATCAGTTCGCCGCGTCTGCGTCGAGCAGCCAGGACCTTCACGGGCTGCTCGACGACGAGCGCCACGCCGTGCAACGAACCCGCCAAAGTGGCATCTGGGTGGTGGTGTGCGCTGCGGGGATCGCGCTCGTGCTGCTGGGTCTGGGGCTCAACCTTCTCCTCGGTGTCGCCGTGCTGCTCATCGGTGCGGCCATCTCTGTGGCCCTGGTGTTGCACGCGGCCAACATGGAGGAGGGGTTCGCGACGGAGTCGGAGTCGATCCTGCTCCCCGGCGCCGCGGCCGAACAGGTCACCGAGCAGAGCCGCGAAACGGCCGAGAGGGACATGGAGACGAAGCGGGCCGAGGCAGCCTTGGCCGCGGCGATCCTGCGATGGGAGGGCCTGGTCGGCTCCGGGGTCGATCCCCACGACCTGGATGCGGTGTTACGGATGCACGACGCCCAGTTCGACCTGGTGGGAGCCGGAAAGGCGTCGCCGACCGTGCGGGCCGCCGGCACCGTGCAGCGCCGTCTTGCCGCCCGCTGGCGAGTGCTGTGGGCCGATTTCGGCTACGACACGCCGCCCTCGCCCCACGCGCTCGACGAGTTCCTGGGGACGATCGGCGAGGGCGCCCCTCGCCCGCTGGTGGTGGTGGAACCGTCCACCATCATGAGTACCGACGAACTGGGCTCGCTGCTCTCAGAACTGGGCGAGACGACCGAGATCGTGCTGGTGGAGCGGGCCTGAGGGCATCCGGCCTATCCCAGTACAACGGGCCCGGGGCCCGAACGGCAGTGGCTCAGGAGAACGACTGGCCGCAGCCGCAGGTGCGCTGGGCATTCGGGTTGTTGATGGCGAAGCCGGCTTGCTGGAGGCCGTCCTTGTAATCGAGCGTGGCGCCATCGAGCAGCTGGGCGCTCGAGGGGTCGACCACGACACGCACCCCGCCATGCTCGACGGTCACGTCGTCGTTGGCCACGTCGCTGTCGAAGTACATCTCGTAGGAGAATCCCGAGCAACCACCAGGGCGAACCGCCACCCGCAGGGCCAGGTTGGGCTCCCCTTCGGCTTCAATCAGATCCTTGACCTTGGCAGCAGCAGTATCGGTGAGCGCGATCACGAAGCGAAGGATACCGATCTCACCCACCTCGCGCACCTCACCGGGGGGCGGTGTCATGACCCGCTGTCACTAGCCTTGACCGGGTGACCTCCCCTCTGCCCACCGTTGAGGACGTAATGGCCTCCCTCCGGGGAGTCATCGATCCGGAACTCGGCTCCGACATCGTGGAGTTGGGTATGGCCAAGGGTGCCACGGTGGACCAGAACGGTGTCGTCGAGGTGACGATCGGTCTCACCACTGCCG
>JANMIX010000580.1:0-12640 GCA_031376015.1 Acidimicrobiia bacterium
TGTTGCGGAAGTCGACCGAGCGACCCGGGGCGTCGGTGAGGCGACCCTCTTCGAGGATCTGCAGCAGCGTGTTGAACACATCGGGGTGGGCCTTTTCGATCTCGTCGAAGAGCACCACGGAGAAGGGCTTGCGCCGTACGGCCTCGGTCAACTGGCCACCTTCGTCGTAGCCGACATAGCCCGGAGGGGCGCCGACGAGACGGGAGACGGTGTGCTTCTCCATGTACTCGGACATGTCGAGGCTGAGCAGGCTCTGCTCGTCGCCGAAGAGGAACTCGGCCAGTGTCTTGGCGAGCTCGGTCTTGCCCACGCCGGAGGGGCCCAGGAAGATGAAGCTGCCGCTGGGCCGCTTGGGATCCTTCAGGCCGGCCCGGGTGCGGCGGATGGCCTGGCTGACGGCCTTGATGGCCGACTCCTGGCCGATCACCCGGCGATGCAGCTCGTCCTCCATGCGGAGGAGCTTCTGGGTCTCCTCCTCGGTGAGCTTGTACACGGGAATGCCGGTCCACACCGAGAGGACCTCGGCGATGGCCTCTTCGTCGACCTCGTCGAACAGGTCGACCCCGGAGGCCTTGATCTCGGCTTCCTTGGAATCCTTCTCGCCCAGCAGTTCCTTCTCACGGTCGCGCAGACGGCCGGCCTCTTCGAAGCGCTGCGCTTCGACGGCCTCCTTCTTCTGCTGCTGCACCTGGGCGATCTGGTTCTCGAGTTCCTTGTAGTCGGGCGGGGTCTCCATGCGCTTGATGCGCAGACGGCTGCCCGCCTCGTCGATGAGGTCGATGGCCTTGTCGGGGAGGTGCCGGTCGGAGATGTAGCGATCGGCCAGGTTGGCCGCGGCCACGAGCGCCTGATCGGTGATGGTCACCCGGTGATGGGCCTCGTAACGGTCGCGCAGGCCCTTGAGGATCTCGATGGTGTGGGCCACCGAGGGCTCCTCCACCTTGATCTTCTGGAACCGGCGTTCGAGGGCAGCGTCCTTCTCGAGATGCTTGCGGTACTCATCCAGGGTGGTGGCCCCGATGGTCTGCAGCTCACCGCGTGCCAGCATCGGCTTGAGGATCGACGCGGCGTCGATGGCTCCTTCGGCGGCACCGGCACCCACGAGGGTGTGCAGCTCGTCGATGAACAGGATGATGTCGCCGCGGGTGCGGATCTCCTTGAGGACTTTCTTGAGGCGCTCCTCGAAATCGCCGCGGTAGCGGCTGCCGGCCACGAGCGCGCCGAGGTCGAGCGTGTAGAGCTGCTTGCCCCGCAGCGTCTCGGGCACGTCGTTGGCCACGATCTTCTGGGCCAGGCCTTCGACGATGGCGGTCTTGCCCACACCGGGCTCGCCCACCAGCACCGGGTTGTTCTTGGTGCGCCGGGAGAGAACCTGCATCACGCGCTCGATCTCGCGGTGCCGGCCGATGACGGGGTCGAGCTTCTTCTCGCGTGCCTGCTGGGTGAGGTTGCGACCGAACTGGTCGAGCACCAACGAACCCGACGGGGCGTTCTCCGCAGAGCTGCCGCCGCCGGTGGTGGCGCCCGCCTTCTCGCCCTGAGGCCCGGGGCCCGAGTAGCCCGACAGCAGCTGGATGACCTGCTGGCGCACGCGCGACAGATCGGCGCCCAACTTCACCAGCACCTGGGCCGCCACGCCCTCGCCCTCACGGATGAGGCCGAGAAGGATGTGCTCGGTGCCGATGTAGTTGTGACCGAGCTGCAGCGCCTCACGGAGGCTGAGTTCGAGCACTTTCTTGGCGCGTGGCGTGAAGGGGATGTGACCCGACGGCGATGAGCCGCCCTGGCCGATGATCTCCTCCACCTGGCTGCGCACCGCCTCCAGCGAGATGCCCAACGACTCGAGGGCCTTGGCGGCGACGCCTTCACCCTCGTGGATCAACCCGAGCAGGATGTGCTCGGTGCCGATGTAGTTGTGGTTGAGCAGCCGCGCCTCTTCTTGTGCAAGCACGACAACTCGGCGGGCCCGGTCAGTGAACCGTTCGAACAAGGTCTTCCTCCCCTGCGGGGTTCAAGTATGGGGAGTCTACTCCTGCCTCATCGGCGCGCGACCCCTGGTCATGAGCGATGCCGGTTTCCCGATCTCGCGGGGAAGCCCGTAGCCTTCCCCCGATGCAGCCCGACGACGCAACATTCGTCGCAGATGCCCGCAAACGTGTCGAAGCGGCCCTCCTGGAAGCTACTCAAACCGCCGACCCCTTCCTCACCGAGGTTGCGTCCCATCTGCTGAACGCCGGTGGCAAGCGACAGCGGCCGCTCTTCGCGGTGGGAGCGGCCGGCGGGGCCACCGCCGAGGCCGTGGCCGGTGGGGTGTGTGTCGAACTGGTCCACCTGGGCTCGCTCTACCACGACGACGTCATCGACGAAGCGGTCACGCGCCGGACCGTGGAGAGCGTCAACGCCCGGTGGGGCAACCTCACCGCCATCCTGGCCGGCGACTTCCTGTTGGCGAAGGCGTCGGTCATCGCCGCCTCGCTGGGTACCGAGGTGGCGGCCCTGATCGGCGAGACCATTGGCCGGCTGTGCGAAGGCGAGGTCGCCGAACTTCGATCGGCCTACGACATCGGTCGCACCGAGGACGCCTACCTCGCCTCCATCCGAGGCAAGACGGCCTCACTGTTCGCCACCGCCTGCCGCATCGGCGGCATCGTGGCCGGCCGCCCCCGGGAGGAGATCGAGGCGCTCACGTCGTTCGGGAACGGCTACGGCATGGCGTTCCAGATCGTCGACGACGTGTTGGACCTCACTGCCACCGAGGCCCAACTGGGCAAGCCCGCCGGTCACGACCTGGTCGAGGGCGTCTACACGCTGCCGGTGCTGCGCTCCCTCGACGGGGATGGCGAGTTGAAGGGATTGCTGGGTTCGCCCCTGGAGGACGGCCAACTGAACCGGGCCTTGGAGTTGGTGCGCCAGGGCCCCGGCGTGGCCTCCGCCATGGACTCGGCGCGGGCCTACGTGCAGCAGGCGGTGAACGAGTTGTCCGCCATCGGGTCCAGCCCCGCCACCGACTTCCTGGCCGGGTGCGCCGAGGCCTTGGTCAGCGACTGAGTACGGGGTCGACAGCGTCGCGGACGACGCCGTCGAGGAACTCGCCCTCGAGGCGGTTGAACACGAGGGCCGACTCGAGCAGGAAGCCGTGCGAACCGCCCTGGATGACCATCAGATCGGCACCGGGCAGGTGATCGGCGATCTCCTCGGCGTCGGCTTGGGGGGTCAGGATGTCCTGGCTGCCCACCAGCACCAGCGCGGGCATCGTGAGCTTGCCCAGTTCGTTGCGCAGTGAATCGTCGATGGCCAGGATGGCCTGCACCTGCGCGACGAAGGCGTGGGTGGGCGCCGACATGGCGATGGGGGTGAGCACGCCGAACGCGGGTGCGAAGCGGCGCAGCGAGCGGGGGCCGACCAGCCAGCGCAGATTTCGGGTAGCGAAGGCGCGCATGCCGTGGGTCTCGGCGACGCCGATCCAACTTTCGAGCAGTTCTCGGCGCCAGGGCTGGTGCCGGCAGGCCGTGCAGGCCAGCACCAGGGATCGCACGCGATCGGGATGGGTGACGGCGAGCACCTGGGCGATGATCCCTCCCATGGAGGCGCCCATCACGTGCACCGACGACTCGCCGAGGTGGTCGAGGACGGCGACGGTGTCGGCGGCCATCGTCTCGAGGCGGTAGGGGCCGGAGGGCTTGCTGGAACGCCCCGTGCCCCGGTTGTCCACCAGGATCAGCCGGTAGCGGCGACCCAGGGCGCGTTGGGCGATCCAGCCACGGCTGTCGGTACCCAGTCCCTGGATGCACAAGAGGGGTTCGCCACCACTCCGGCCGCGGACCCGGTAGTGGATGACTGCGCCGTCGCCCGCGACTGCATGGGGCATCAGAGTTCTCCCTCGGCCGGCCCGGTGCGACCGGCGTTCGGCCAACGGTTCGGCGTGCGATCGAGCATCGCCTGGACGCCCTGACGGGCGCGGTCGGCGAGATCCTCGGTGGCGAGAGGGTCGCGTGTGGTCGGCCGCTCCAGCGGCGCGCCCAACTCGACCCCCCAGCGCCGGCCGATCTCCCGGCCCCACACGGCCACCGGCACGACCAGGGCGCCGGCGTCGAGGGCGGCGCCCAGGAGGTCGCGGCGAAGCCGGCCGGCGTGGCCCGGCCGGGACGGCCGCAGGGCCACGCCCACCACCGCGTCGCGGCGCAGGAGTCCGGCGATCTCGTCGGGGCGTTCGAGCACTGAGCCGAGACGACGGCAGGCCGGACCCAGCGGGGCCAGATCCGGCGCACCGGCGACGCGCACCGTGCGGCCTGTGGCCTGGCGGACGCTGCGGGCGACCACGAAGGGCTCCGAAACCCCGAACCGACGGTTGAACACCAGCAGCACCGGACCCTCCTGGGGCAGCGTGGCGGCGTTGCGCACCTCGATCGACCACCGCAGCGCGAACAGGGGGTCGAGCACCCGCAGCACATCGGGGTCGAAGCCGTACTCGTCGATCTCGTGTGAACCGTCGAGGCGGCGCCGCACGAAGTCGTCGACGCGCAGGGCCTGGTTCATGCCGCCATCTCCCGACCCGCACGCAGCGTCGTGACCGTGGCCCACTCGTAGAGGTCCATGACCACCTCGGCCGTGGTGAACACCGGCTTCCACCCCAGCACGGCGGCGGCCTGCTCGGCCGAAGCCGTGCGGCCCCTCAACAACAACTCCTTCACGTGACCGGGTATCGGGGCGCCCAGCAACTCCGCACTCAAGCGCGCGACCCACCACTGCGGACCCACCACCGGCACCGCCAAGCGGGCACCCAGGCGGGCGGCCTGCGAAGCCGTCACGGCGCCGGGGGCCACCACGTTGATGGGCCCGTCGTGGCGGCGCTCGTAGGCGAGCATCAAGGCGGCTGCCGCATCCTGTTCGTGCACGACGGAGAAGGGAAGGTCCGACAGGCCGCCGACCGGCACCAGCGGCAGGCGCAGCAGGCGGCCCAATGGGCTGGCCATGTGCGGACCCACGATCGGGGCGCAACGAAGGGCCGTCACCGGGACCGAGGCGGCCTCGCCGCAGGCCCGGGCCAGTTCTTCCATCTCCAGCAAGGAGCGACCGAACCCGCTGGTGGGCTGGGGCGGGATCGCCTCATCGGGGCGGGTGGCGGCGCCGCGGGCCCGGCCGTAGATCTCGATGCCCGACCGCACCACGACGTGTTCGAGGCTGGCGCACTGGGCGGCAGCGCCGAGGGCGTGAAGGGCGAAGTCATGGGTCAGGCGGCGCGCCAGCTGCGGACCGCTGCGGGCGTTGGGCTCGTAGACACCGAGGTGCACCACGGTCGTGGGGGCGAACGCTCGCACCGCGGCGACGATCCGCTGACGGTCGCGAGGATCGATGCGGAGGAAGTCGGCGCGCACCAGGCGGCGACGAGGCGGGTCCAGATCGATGCCGAGGATCTCGACCAGGGGGTCGGCGGCCAGCAGGTTCGCCACCCGCGTGCCCATCTCCGAACCCATCCCCGTGACAAGAACGCGTGTGGTCATAGTCGAGTCACCGGGAGTGAGAAGCAGGGCGTAGACATCGGCCGTCAAGCCTGCCGAACCAGGGGCGTTCCGGCCAAACCCGACCCCACCAGCCCGATCTGGCGCCGTGCGCTCAGGTGGCTTCGGGACGCAGCGTGGGGAACAAAATCACGTCGCGGATGCTGGCGACGTCGGTCAGCAACATGACGAGACGGTCGATGCCGATACCCAGGCCGCCGGTGGGGGGCAGGCCGTACTCGAGGGCCCGCAGGTAGTCCTGATCGACCGCCATGGCCTCTTCGTCGCCACCCGCCTTCAGTGCGGCTTGGGCCTCGAAGTTGGCCCGCTGCACCTCGGGGTCGGTCAACTCCGAGAAGGCGTTGGCCAGCTCGCGGCCGGCCACGATGGCCTCGAAGCGCTCCACCTCATCGGGCTTGCTGCGATGCGGCCGAGCCAAGGGCGACACCTCGCGGGGGTAGTCCATGACGAAGATCGGGCCCCACAGCTCGGCCTCGGTGGTCTTCTCGTACAACTCCAGCACGAGCTTGCCGGGTCCCCAGGCGGCCTCGACCGGCACCCCGTGGCGGCGTGCCAGGTCCCGCAGGGCCTCCACGTCCATGCCCACGCCCACCGGCGTACCGATCTGCTCCTCCACCAGCTCGCACAGCGTCGCCCTGCGCCAGGGAGGGGTGAGGTCGATGGGGCGCCCGCCGTAGGACAGCTCGGTGGTGCCGTGCAGGTCACGCGCCAGGGCCGCCACCAGCTCCTCGGTGAGGGTCATCATGTCGCCGTAGTCGGCATAGGCCTGGTAGAGCTCGAGCATCGTGAACTCGGGGTTGTGGCGGGTGGAAAGGCCTTCGTTGCGGAACACCCGGGCCACCTCGTAGACGCGCTCGAAGCCGCCGACCACCAGCCGCTTGAGGTACAGCTCGGGGGCGATCCGCAGGTAGACGTCGGTGTCGAGCGCGTTGTGGTGGGTGGTGAAGGGCTTGGCCGTGGCCCCGCCGGGAATGGGGTGGAACACGGGGGTCTCGACCTCGACGAAGCCCCGGTCGTCGAGGAACCGGCGCATGCTGCGCACGATGCGGCTGCGGGCCTTGAGGGCATCGCGGGCATCGTCGGTGACCCAAAGGTCGACGTAACGCTGGCGGTAGCGCAGGTCGGGATCGCTGATGCCGTGCCACTTGTCGGGGAACTGGCGCCGTGTGCGGGCGAGGACCTCCCAGCCGTCGACGCGAACCGACAGCTCGCCCTTCTTCGTCGTCATCACGATGCCGGTGACGGCGATCCAATCACCGAGTGCCAACCCGCTGAAGGCCTCGAACTCGGGGGTTGCGCCGGCGCGGGCGAAGAGCTGGATGCGTCCACTGCCGTCCTGAAGGGTGCCGAAGGCGAGCTTGCCCATCTCGCGGCGCAGCATCAACCTGCCGGCCACGGTCACCGTGCGCTCGGTCTCCACGCCCGGCTCGAGACCGGCGAACTCGGCCGCCAGATCGGCCGCGGTGGCGGTCGGTTCGGCCCGGTACGGCAGCGGAGCGATGCCCACCGTGCCGTCGGGCAGCTCAGGCGTGTCGGGGGTCTCGGGGGCGTCAGGCACTACACGCGGTTCTTGTCGAAGATGAGCCGGAGACCGTGCAGTGTGAGCCACGGCTCGTGGTACTGGATGCACACCGAGAACGGGGTGATGAGCCCGGCCAGACCGCCGGTGGCCACCACCGTCGATTCGCCGAGTTCGTGCTGCATGCGCCGGCAGATCCCGTCCACCTGGGCGGCGAAGCCGTACACGGCCCCGGACTGGATGGACTCCACCGTGTTCTTGCCGATCACGCTGCGGGGCTCCACCAGCTCGACCCGACGTAGCGCGGCAGCCCGGCCGAAGAGCGCATCGAGGCTGATCTCGATGCCGGGCAGGATCGCCCCGCCCAGGTACTCACCCTTGGCGGAGACCGCCTCCAGCGTGGTGGCGGTACCGAAATCGATGACCACGGTGGGCCCCCCGTAGAGATCGAAGGCGCCGACGGCATCGGCGATACGGTCGGCGCCCACCTCCTTGGGGTTGTCGTAGTGGATGGGCATGCCCGTCTTGACTCCCGGCTCGACCACCAGCGCCGCGAAGCCGAAGTACCGCTGGGTCATCTCCCGCACCGCAGCGGTGATCGAGGGAACCGAGGAGCACAACGCCACTCCGTCCACGTCCTCGTCGAAGCTGAAGCCGTGGAATCCGAGGAACTCCTGCACCAGCAGGGCAAGCTCGTCAGAGGTCCGCTCGGCGGAGGTGGCGATCCGCCAGTGGTCGAGAAGATCACGCTCGGCGCCCGTGCCCGTGGTGGGCTGGTCGGGGTCCTGGCCGAAGAGGCCGACCACCGTCTGGGTATTGCCGACGTCGATGGCGAGCAGCATTGGGCGCCAAACCTACGGGTGGCACTGCGCTCCGTCCAAAGGTAAACGGCGCGCTCGCAGCGGGGGACGGCCCGCTCAGCGAGCCTTGCCGGTGCTGATGTCGAGGCCGATGTCGAGCACCGGGGCGGAGTTGGTGATGGCACCGACCGACACCAGATCGGCGCCCGTGCCGCAGTAGCTGCCCACCGTGTCGAGGGTGATGCCTCCGGACACCTCCAGCAGCGGGCGCCGTCCTCCGGCGACCACGGCGGCGTCGACGGCGGCCACACACCGGCGCACCCCGTCGGGGTTCATGTTGTCGAGCAGCAACGCGTCGGCGCCCGCCGTCAGGGCCTCGATCACCTGGCGGTGGGTGTCGCATTCCACGTGCACCGTGCGAGCGGGCCAGCGGTTGCGGGCCAGGCGCACGGCCCCATCGATACCCAGGGCGCTGAGGTGGTTGTCCTTCAACAGGATCCAGTCCGACAGGTTGCCCCGGTGGTTGCGCCCGCCGCCGGCGCGCACCGCCGCCTTCTCCAACGCCCGCAGACCCGGAGTGGTCTTGCGGGTGTCCCACACCTGCAGTCCACCCCCCGCCTCGGCCACGGCGTCCACATAGCGCCGCGTCAGCGTGGCGACTCCAGAGAGGTGCCCCAGGAAGTTGAGGGCGCTGCGTTCGGCCGTCAGCACGCTGCACAGGGGCCCGGTGATCACCGCGAAAGCCCGCCGCGCGGCCAACCGGTCGCCGTCGTCGGCCTCCCAGTGCACCTCGATCGACGGATCGACCGCCGCGAACACGGCCTCGGCACAACGGCGACCCGCCAGCACCCCGTCGGCACGCGGCACCATCCGCGCCACCGCAGCGGTGTCCGGGCTCAGCAGGCCCGAGGTCAGATCGCCGAGCGGGGTGAGATCCTCCGCCAGCGCCCGGGCCACGGCCTCGGCCACCGCGGTGAAGGGAGGATGCACGTCCAGGGGAGAGATCGGCGGTGCCATAGGGGTCGTCAGCCTGCCACGACGCCGTACCGTGAGCGACAGTGAACCTTCCCCACCCACCGACGGTCCGCGAGGTGCTGTGGCGCGGTGTTCGCCGCCGGTGCGGGCGCTGCGGTGAGCGGGCGCAGTTCAGCGGGTGGTTCCGCCTCCACGAGCGTTGCTCGTGCTGCGGGGTCCGGTTCGCCCGCGAGGAGGGGTTCTTCACTGGGGTGTACCTGGTGAACTACACCGCCACGGCCGTGCTGCTGGTGGGCATGCTCATGGCCTACCTGACGGTCTCGGTCGCGGGCGACAACGGCGGGGAAGGGCTCACCGCGTGGATGTTGGGGGCGGTGGCCATCGCGGTGATCGTGCCGGCCGTGACGTATCCGATCGCGGCCACGACGTGGGCTGCTGTCGACCTCCTGCTGCGGCCCTTGGAGCCACTCGAGGAGGCGGAGGCGGCCCTGTGGGCCCGCGGCGACCACGACGAAGGATCACACGGAGAGGGTCGACCCGGCACGGCATCGGGGCCGCCATCCGAACCCGGGCCGCCAGAGGTCGAGCCGCCTCAGAGCACGTAGCGCAGGCAGCCGGCGGGGTCGGCGGCGGGATGGTCGGTGCGCGCATGTGCCCCGCGCGACTCCTCCCGGGCAGTGGCGGCGGCCACCAGAGCGCGGCCGATCACCGCCAAGTTCGCCAACTCGTGCGCTTCCACCGAGTCGCCCGGCACCGGCCGGGCCGTCACCGCAGCGGCCGACGCCAGCGACTCAGCCGAACGGAGAACCCCGGCCAAGCGGAACATGTCGTCCTGCAGGTCGTCGCGCCGCAGCGCCGGGCCCTCGCCGGCCTTGAGGGCGAAGCCGAGATGGCGGCCCGGAACCCCACCGGCGGGACCCCCTTCGAGCGCGGCGCGCATGGCGCCCGTGGCCTTTGGCCCCCGCTGGCCGGCCTCGATGGCCTCCACCGCCCTTGGTCCGAACACCATCCCGTCGAGCAGCGAATTGGAAGCCAGCCGGTTGGCGCCCATGACGCCGTTGCAGGCGGCCTCCCCTGCCACCCACAGCCCAGGCAGTGAAGTGGCACCGTCGAGGTCGGCGAGGACACCGCCGCACCAGTAGTGCGCGGCGGGGCTGACCGGCAGCCAGTCGCGACCGGCGTCGAGACCGATGGTGGCGAGGGCCGCGGCGATGGTCGGGAAGCGGTCCGAGAAGCGCTCCAGGCCGGTGGCGTCGAGCCACACGTGGTCGGTCCCCTGCTCGGCCATCCGGGCGACGATGGCTCTGCTCACCTTGTCGCGCGGCAGCAACTCGTCCACAAAACGCTCGCCATCCCCGTCGCGCAGCAGCGCTCCGTGACCTCGCAATGCCTCCGACAGCAGGGGCCGGGGCATGGCGGGGTGATGCAGCGCGGTGGGATGGAACTGCACGAACTCCAGATCGGCGCACGCCGCCCCGGCCCGCAGCGCCATCGCCACGCCGTCGCCGGTGGCCTCGGAGGGGTTGGTCGTCACCGCGAACAACTGACCGGCGCCACCGGTGGCCACCAGCACGTTGCGGGCACGGACCTCCACTCGCCGCCCGGTGCGATCCATGGCGAGGACGCCGGCGCACTCGCCCCCTTCGACCAGCAGGTCCAGAGCGAACCAGCCCTCGTGGATGGCCGCGGCCGTGGTGCGAACCGCCGCCACCAACGCCCGTTCGATCTCTGCACCCGTGGCGGCGCCACCGGCGTGCACGATGCGGGCCCTGCTGTGACCGCCCTCACGTGCGAGTTCGAGGCGACCCTCCGCATCACGGTCGAACGCGGCGCCGAGGGCGATGAGTTCCTCTACCCTGCCCGGGCCTTCGTCGACCAGCACCCGTACGGCGTCCACGTCGCACAATCCCGCCCCCGCCGCCAGCGTGTCGGCCAGGTGCAGGTCGGTCGAGTCGGGATCGCCGCCGCCGAGCACCGCGGCCACCCCACCCTGGGCCCAGCGCGTGGTGGCCTGGTCCAGATCGCCCTTGGTCAGGAGGCCGACGCGAAGGTCGTGCACCTCCGCCGCCCGCACGGCAGCGGACAGGCCCGCGACGCCCGAGCCGAGGACGAGCAGGTCGAGGGGTTCGTCCATGCCCTCATGCTCGCGTTGCTGAAGCGGTTTCGCTGCGGTTCGGGCCCCGGGCTCTACAGCGCCGAGATTTCCCGGTAGAAGCGCTCCCCCGCCAACTCCTTGGCGAGTTCTTCGCTGACGGGGCGGTTGGCCGTGTCGACGTGCACCACGGTGGGGGCGTAGTCCTCGAGTTCGGCCTGATCGAACTCGGCATAGCTGATGATGATGACCCGGTCGCCGGGCGACACAAGCCGGGCGGCCGCCCCGTTGAGACAGATGGCACCACTGCCCCGCTCGCCTTCGATCACATAGGTCTCGAGGCGGGCGCCGTTGTCGATATCGACCACGGCCACCTGCTCGTACTCGAGCAGGTCGGCGGCATCCATGAGATCGCGGTCGACGGTGATCGAGCCGACGTAGTGCAGGTTCGCGTCGGTGACCGTGGCGCGGTGGATCTTCGACTTCATCATTCGGCGACGCATGTGAGCGTGACCCCCTCGATCGGTGGATGCCATGACGGTCACCCCCTGCGGGATTCCGGCGGTTGCCGGCCTCCTGAAAGCGTAGCGAACACCGTGCCCACTCCCTCAAACCGGCGGCGCCGGGCCCCGCGGTGCTGCCCTCAACCGGGGGTGCGGGCACCCACGTTGTCGATGAGACGGGCCCGGCCGAAACGGACAGCGGCCAGCAGGCGCAGTTCGCCGGCCAGCGGGTCGACCTCGGCCAGGGTTCCCGCCGCCACCACCTCGGCGTAGTCGGGCTGACCCAGCGGTTCGGTGGCGAGGACGGTTGCCATCACCGCACGCACCGCCGCGGCGGATGACTCCCCGCCGGCAATCAGTGCCGCGCCGGCCTGTAAGGCGCGGTGCACCACCGGTGCCGCCACACGCTCCTCGGCGGCGAGATAGGCGTTGCGGCTCGACATGGCGAGGCCGTCGGGCTCGCGCACCGTCGGGCAACCGACGACCTCCACCGGAAAGCTCAGATCGACGGCCATGCGGCGCACGACCGCCAGTTGCTGCCAGTCCTTCTCCCCGAAGTAGGCGCGGCACGGCCCCGCGATGGCGAACAACTTGGCCACCACCGTGGCCACCCCGGCGAAATGGGTGGGCCGGCTCCGGCCCTCGAGGGGTTCGCTGATCTGGGCCACCGACACGCTGGTGAGCGTGGGCACCCCGAAGGGGTACATCTCCTCGACCGTGGGATGCAGCACGAAGTCGATGCCGGCCTGCTCGCACATGGCCAGGTCCCGGTCGAGATCCCGCGGATAGGCCTCGAGATCCTCGCCAGCGGCGAACTGCAGTGGGTTCACGAAGATCGTCACGAAGCAGACGTCGCAATCGGACACGGCTCGGTCCATCAGCGAGCGATGGCCCGCGTGCAGATAGCCCATGGTGGGCACCATGCCCACGCGCCGGCCCGACGCACGGGCGGCGTCGAGACGGGTCCGCGCCTCGGCGATGGTGGACACCAGATCGGTCATCGATCCCCCGGCCAGTTCGGCCGGATGTCTTCCCCCTGGTCCCCGCGCTGCCCGCAGCCGGAACCGCTCCCCGAAGGTGTGCGTCAGACTCCACGACCGCGACTGCCAATCGCCGGTCCGGAGTGACGACAAACGCACCTTAGCACGGGAAGTGGCTCTGGCGATAGCAGCCGGAAAGTGAGGTGACCGTTGGCTTAAACGCACCGCGCAACCGGATTGACCACGCGAGCC
>JANMIX010000590.1:0-5011 GCA_031376015.1 Acidimicrobiia bacterium
CACGCCCTGGTGCAGCGCCGCGTCGATGGCACCGAGTTCGCGGCGGCGGTGTTCATGAACCTCTCCCGCGATCATCTCGACTTCCACGGCTCGATGGAGGACTACTTCGAGGCCAAAGCACTCCTGTTCGAACCGGAGCGCAGCCGGTCATCGGTCATCCACGTCGACGACTCCTGGGGTGTCCGTCTGGGCGAACGCCTCGACGCCCGCGGGCAAGCCTGGGTTCCCTTCGGCCTCTCACTGGTGAGCGGCATCGAGGTGGGTGCCCGCCGGGTTCGTTGCCGCTGGCGCGACCAGATCCTGGAGGTCCCCCTCGGCGGTCGGTTCAACCTGGTCAACGCCCTGGCGGCGGCCACGGCGCTGGAGACCCTCGGTCTCGAACCGGAGGCCATCGTGGCCGGACTGGCCACCGCTCATGGGGTGCCGGGCCGCTTCGAACTGGTGGAAGCCGGCCAACCCTTTCGCGTGGTGGTCGATTTCGCCCACACGCCCGACGGGCTGGAGAAGGTGCTCCTCGCCGCCCGCGAGGTGGCCGGCGGGCACCGCCTCCATGTCGTGTTCGGCGCCGGCGGCGACCGCGACCGCTCGAAGCGTCCGCTGATGGGCGAGATGGCCGCCCGGCTGGCCGATCGGGTGATCGTGACCTCAGACAATCCGAGGTCCGAAGAACCGGGTGCCATCATCTCCGACATCATGAGCGGGATCCCAGGAGCCGAAGCCGGGGCGCAGACCCGGACCCTCGAGATCGAATCGGATCGGCGGGCGGCCATCGCCATCGCGTTGGCGGGCGCAGCCGCCGGCGATGTGGTGGTGATCGCCGGAAAGGGGCACGAGAACACCCAGATCATCGGTGATGAGGTGCTGCCCTTCGATGACCGTCTGGTGGCCCAGCAGATCCTCAGCGGCGGTGGCTCGTGATCGGTCTGCTCGTCGCCGCCGGCGTCTCCATGGCGGTATCGCTGCTGGGCACCCGGTTCCTCATCGAGGTGCTCCGGGCCCGAAACGTGGGTCAGCCCATCCGGGAGGAAGGCCCCCAGGGGCACCAGACCAAGGCGGGTACTCCCACGATGGGGGGCATTGCCATCGTCGGGGCCGCCCTTGTGGGCTACCTGGTGGCCCACCTGCGCAGCGGCGTCATCTTCACCTACTCGGGCCTGCTCACCATGGGGGCCATGGCCGGGGCCGGGCTGGTCGGACTGGCCGATGACCTCATCAAGGTGCGCAACGAACGCAACCTCGGCCTGAACAAGCGGGCCAAGTTGCTGGGCCTGATCACGGTGTCGTCCCTCTTCGCCGTGCTCACCCTGGTGCTCACCGACATCCCCCGCACCCTCAGCTTCACGCGCCCCACCCTCAACTCGGTCAGCCTGCCCACGTCGGTCTGGGTCGTCGTGGTCGTGCTGATCGTGCTGGGCACCTCCAACGCGGTGAACCTCACCGACGGACTCGACGGCCTGGCCGCGGGGTCGGCCATGTACGCCTTCATCTGCTACGTCGTCATCGGGTTCTGGGGTTTCCGCCACTTCGACATCTACCGCCTCGAACACGCGCAGGACCTGGCGATCTGTGCCGCCGCCATGCTCGGTGCCTGCGTGGGATTCCTGTGGTGGAACGCCAACCCGGCGCGCATCTTCATGGGGGACACCGGATCGTTGGCGATCGGGACGGCCATGGCGGCCATGGCCGTGCTGACCGACACCGAGTTGCTCCTGCCGATCATCGGTGGGCTGTTCGTGTTGGAGACGATGTCGGTGATCCTGCAGGTGGCCAGTTTCCGGCTGCTCGGCGGCCGGCGGATCTTCCGCATGGCGCCCATCCACCACCACTTCGAGTTGGTCGGCTGGCCAGAAGGCACCGTGATCGTGCGCTTCTGGATTCTCGCCGGCATCTGCGCGGCCCTGGCCATGGGCCTCTACTACGCCGATTTCCTCTCCACCGGCGGGGTGGACTGATGCGCCCCGCCGGCACGCACCACCGGACATCTTCCCCTGCCGATCGATCCGCACCCCACGCCACCCACGCAGTTCAACGAAACGGAGCCGGCTCATGACCACCACCCTCGGAGGCCTCGTCACCCCGCGACGTTCTGGCCCGGTCACCGCACTGCGCGAACGCGCCGGCCGGAGCGCCCCGGCGGAGCATGTCCGCGCTCGAGCCGCGGGCCGAAGCCTGCGCAGCGCACCGGGCACCTTCCTGGTCATGGTGGTGGTGCTTGCCGTGCTCAACGTGCTCGGTCTGGTCATGGTGCTCTCGGCCAGTTCGGTGGTGGCCTTCGAGCGGCAGGGGTCGCCCTACTACTACTTCGTACGCCAGTCCCTCTGGCTGGCCGGTGGCGTGGCCGCCTTCACCGTGTGCCTGCGGATCGACTACCGGCGCTGGCGGTTCTTCGCCCGTCCCCTGATGATCGGGGCGCTGGGCATGCTGGTACTGGTGCTCATTCCGGGCGTGGGTGTCAACGCCAACGGCTCGTCGCGCTGGCTCGGTGTGGGCCAGTTGTCGATACAGCCCGCCGAGTTCGCCAAGCTCGCCATGCTGCTCTACATGGCCGACCTGCTGGCCCGGCAGTCGCATCGCATGACGAGCAAGTTCCACACGCTGCGACCGGTGATGTACACGTTCATGCTCACCGGCGGCCTGATCATGCTGCAGCCCAACCTCGGCACGACCATCGTGTTGGCGGCCATCACGTTCTCGGTCCTCTTCGTCGCCGGTGTGCCCCTCGGCCCGCTCGCCTCCTGGGGCGTGTTGGGAACCGGCCTCGGCACCGCCTTCTCCTTCGGCGTGAGCTGGCGGCGCCAGCGACTGCTCGCCTACCTGGACCCCTGGAAGGACCCGCTCAACACCGGCTACCAGACGATCCAGTCGCACGCCAGCCTCGCCTCGGGCGGGTTCTTCGGTGTGGGCCTCGGTGCCAGCAAGGCAAAGTGGGGCTATCTGCCCTACGCCCACACCGACTTCATCTTCGCCATCATCGGTGAGGAACTCGGCCTCTTCGGTGCGCTTGTCGTCGTGGGCCTGTTCATCACGCTCGGCGTGCTCGGCGGCCGCGCCGCGCTCGACGCCCCCGACACCTTCGGCCGCCTGCTGGCCACGGGCATCACGGCGTGGTTCTCGGTGCAGGCCTTCGTGAACATCGGTGCCGTCATCAGCGTGCTGCCCATCACCGGGGTGCCGCTTCCCTTCCTCTCCTTCGGCGGTTCCTCGCTGCTGTCGACGATGGCGGCGGCCGGGATCCTGGCGAACGTGGCCCGCAGCTCCAGCCGGGCCCGGGCGGGGGTCCGCATCCCGGCTCGCGTGCCCGTGCCCGCCGGCGGATGAGCCGCTCGCCGCGCCGCGGGATCATCGTCGCCGGTGGGGGAACCGCCGGTCACGTACTGCCGGCGCTGGCCGTCGCCGACGCACTGGTGGTGGGCGGGGTGGAGGCCAAGGACATCCATTACGTGGGCTCGTCGCGGGGCATCGAGGCCAGGTTGGTACCCGAGGCCGGCTACCGCCTCACCCTTCTGGGCGGACGGGGCATCCAACGCAGCTTCAGCGTGCAGAACATCCGCTCGGTGGCGGCCATCGTGAAGGCCATCGTCGGGGCCTTCGACCTCGTGCGCCGAGAGCGGCCCGGCGCCGTGCTGGCCGTGGGCGGCTATGCGTCGGTGCCCTGTGTGGTGGCGGCCTGGTTGCTGCGGGTACCGATCATCGTCGCCGAGCAGAACGCGGTGCCGGGGATGGCCAACCGATGTGCCGCCCGGGTGGCTCGCGCCGCCGCCGTGTCGTTCCCCGGTACCCCTTTGCCGCGCGCCGTGGTCACCGGGAACCCGGTGCGGGCCGCGTTCGCGGCGGTCGATCGTTCGGAAGGGACCGCCGAGGCCAAGCAACGGCTCGGAGTGCCACCGGAACGTGCCCTCGTGCTGGTCGTGGGTGGCTCGTTGGGCGCGCTCACCCTCAACCGGGCGGCGCTGAGTGCAGCCGCGCTGTGGGCGGACCGCAGCGATCTCGCCGTGCACCACGTGGTCGGCTCGCGGGACTGGTCGGAGATCCGCGCCGCCGCCCTCACGGCGGGGCCCGGCGGTGTGACCGACGGGTTGTGGTACCGCCAGGTCGAGTACGAGTCCGACATGGTCACGGCCATGGCGGCGGCCGACGTGATCGTCTGCCGCGCCGGTTCCTCTACGTGCTTCGAGGTGGCGGCGGTGGGCCTGCCGGCGGTGCTGGTCCCGTCGCCGTATGTCACCGGCGATCATCAGCGGGCGAATGCCGCCCACCTGCGCGACGCCGGAGCGGCGGTGGTGGTGGAGGACGCCGAGATGGACGGCGAGCGGCTTCGGGCCGAGGTCGACGCCCTGCTCGGCGATCCTCACAGGCTCGAGGCGATGGGCAAGGCGGCCGCCGCCCTGGCCCGGCCCGATGCCGCCGCCGCCATTGCCGCGCTGGTGAAGGATGCAATGAAGTGAGGGGATCGAGGAAGAGCCCAGTGAAGACCCGGGTGAGGCACACAGTGAGGGAGCCCGCGTGATCGATCTGTCCCGACCGCACCGCTTTCACGTCGTGGGGGCCGGCGGAGCCGGAATGTCGGCCATCGCCACGGTCCTGGCTGCCATGGGCCATCAGGTCAGCGGCAGCGACCTCAAGGACTCGCCTGGCCTGCGGCGGCTGGAGGCCGCCGGCGTCAAGGTCTTCGTGGGCCACCAGGCCTCGAACGTGGGCGACGCCGAGCTCGTGGCGGCGTCCACGGCGGTCAACGTCCGCAACCCCGAACTGGCGGCCGCCCGAGCGGCTGGCATCGAGGTGCTCAGCCGGGCCCAGATCCTGGCTGCCATCTGCGCCACGCGCCGCACCCTTTCGGTCTCGGGCACCCACGGCAAGACCACCACGTCGTCGATGCTGGCGATGGTGCTGGTGGAGGCCGGACTGCAGCCCGGGTTCATCGTCGGCGGCGAGCTCAACGAGGTGGGCGGTGGCGCCGCCTGGTCGGACGGTGACCTGTTCGTGGTGGAGGCCGACGAGAGCGACGCGAGCG
>JANMIX010000600.1:0-9825 GCA_031376015.1 Acidimicrobiia bacterium
CCAGCACCGACACGAGCTGGACGGGCCTGGTGGAACTCGAGGTAGTCGACGAGCTCATCGATGAGCTGTACGCCGAACGGGTGCTCGATCTGCCGGCGGCGCGGGATCTGCCGTGCAACACCGGGGTGGCGCTGGTGGGAACGCACTCGCTGTCGCACTCGGCGCTGGGGCGGGTTTTCGAGGACAAGCGCCTCCACCTGGTGCGCGGCGATCGCTCACTGTTCGATGTGCGGGGCCGCTCGGCCGAGCAACGGATCGCCCTCGATCTGCTCGCGGATCCCTCGGTGGGCATCGTGTCGATCGGCGGGCCGGCCGGCACGGGCAAGAGCGTGCTGGCGCTGGCCGCGGGCCTCGAGGCGGTGTTGGAACAGCGCAGCCACAAGCGGGTCGTCGTGTTCCGGCCCCTGTTCGCGGTGGGCGGTCAGGACCTCGGCTTCCTGCCCGGTACCGAGGCGGAGAAGATGGGTCCGTGGGCTGCGGCCGTGGGCGACGCGCTGGAGGCCATCGTCGGCCCCGAGGTGATCGAGGAGGTCGAGAGCCGTGGCCTGGTGGACATCCTGCCGCTCACCCACATCCGCGGCCGCTCCCTCACCGACACGTTCGTGATCATCGACGAGGCCCAGAATCTCGAGCGCCCGGTGCTGCTCACCGCCCTGTCACGCCTCGGCGAGGGCAGCCGCGTCGTGCTCACCCACGATGTGGCCCAGCGCGACAACCTGCGGGTCGGCCGCCACGACGGCATCGTGTCGGTGATCGACGCACTGCGGGGCCACCCCCTGTTCGGCCATGTGACGTTGTCGCGGTCCGAACGCAGCCCGATCGCCGCACTGGTCACCGAGTTGCTCGACCGGCCCGGCTGAACCCGAGTGCCGTCCGGTGGACATGCCCTGTCGCCGCCACGGAGGGCACCCGGGGTGGTCTCACGGGCACGCATCCGCAGCGGCATCGGGCGCTGCGCCGTACCATGACCCCCGTGTCGATCCCAGGCGATGCCTTCGAGCAGGACCTGCCCCATCCCGATGACCGGCCCGCGCCGGAGATCGAACAGCCGTCGCCGGCGGAACTGCTCATCGGCTTGCTCGATGGCACCGTGTCGCGCCTGGCCCGCCGGCCGGTCAAGATCCGCACCAAGGTCAGCCCCGCCGGCCTCCTGCGCGGGCGCGTCGATGTCGTGGTGTTCGAACTGTCGGGGCTCAAGACCACGGGGCTGCTAGTGGATCGGGTGGTGGTGCACGCCGAACAGGTACGTGTCGAGCCAGGGCTACCGCCGCACTTCAAGGCCGGTCCCGTGGGGTTCAAGGCCACGGTGACGCAGGCCGCGGTGGATCGCTGGACCAAGGCGTCCAAGCTCCCCGTGCGTCTGCAGTTGACCGAGGACGGCATCCTGGCCACCACCAAGGTGCGGGGCTTCCAGTTGGCCCAGGTGGCCACCGAGCTGAGTGTGGCCGGGCCTCTGTTGCAGTTGCGGCCGCGGCGGGCGTCGATGCTCGGCCTGCCCACCCCGTTGGTTGGCTTTCTGCGGGGCTACCTGCCCCTGCCGCCACTCCCGATGGGCGCTCGCCTGCGCCGAGTCGAGAGCGAGGAGGGCGAGCTCACCACCTGGTTCACGGTGGACGACGTGGACGAGCCCCTGTCACCGCTGATGGCGAACCGCCTGACGCGCCTGCTGCCCGGCCTGCCCCGCTTCCCGCGCTGAGACGCCGGCACAGCCGGTGCGGCGGCAGACGCCCTCAGTCCTCGGTGCGGGACTTGCGCCAGGAACGCAGGGCCCCGGACACGCCCAGCGCGATCCCGGCCGCCGCGCCGCCGAGGCCGATGGCCTGGGCCCGCGGTGTGAGGCGGTCGCGATTGGCCAGGCCCCCCATCAGGTCGGCGGCATCGGCACCGGCAGAAGCCAGGAACCAACCGGCCGTGCGGCCCCCCTTGCGCAGGCCCGACTGCAGCAGCAACGCGCCGATCAACGCATCGCGGTAACCCATCGAGCGCAGCAGCAACGAAGCCGTCGGGCTGTCGTCGTCGGCATCGCCGCCCCACAGCGCGTTCGCCTGTTCGGGGGCCACCAGGAAGCCAACCCCCGACGCCATGCGGAATGCTCCCGCAGCTACTGCCGCCGCGTCTCTCGCCATCGCCAAACCCCCTTGTCGAGCCGGACCGTAGCGCGCGATCCACCCGACCATCCCCCACCTGCGCCCGGCATCTCCTTACCCTTGGACTTCCAGACGACGACGACCACCGACCCAGGGGGGCTCATGGTGCAACGCCGGCCAACGGTCTATGGGCTCGACATCGAAACCGACACGACCGTCGACGGACTGAACCCCGAACTCGCTCGAGTGGTGACGATCGCGGTGTCGAATCCAGCCTTCGATGAAGTGTTCAGCGGGCCGGAGGACGAGATCCTCTGCGCCCTCGATGAACGGCTCGCCAGCCTGCGACCAGGGGTGCTCGCCACTTGGAACGGCGCCGCCTTCGATCTGCCGTTCCTGGCTCAGCGAGCCGCCTTGCACGGCATCGAGTGGGGTCTTCGCCTGCGCCACGATCCGAACATCCGCCTGACGCATGATCCGCTGCCCGGCCACCCGGGCGCCTACCGGGCCAAGTGGTACACCCATGGTCACGTCGACGCCTACCGCCTCTACAAGGCCGACGTCGGTCCGGCCCTGCGGGTGAGTTGCTCGCTCAAGGCCATCGCCCGCCTGGTGGGCCTGTCACCCATCGAGGTGGACCGCAGCAAGATCCACGAACTCGAACGCGAGGCCCTTCACGCCTACGCCGCCAGCGACGCCAAGCTCGCCCGGGTGCTGACCGAGCGCCGCTGGTCCACCGCTGCTCGCTACATCGACCGCATCAGCGCCGACTCCGCCGCCCGGGTGGCGTGACCTTCGCTCAGGACGGCGCAGGGAGATCGCGAGCGACGCCCGTGGTGAACAGTGTGGTCTGCGCGTTCCGCAGTGCCGGCTTCATCGAATTCCAGTCGTAGATCGAACCACCGATCGAACCGGTGGCGACCAGGCTCCGACCGAAGCCGTCCAGAGTTGCCGCCGTCGTCTTGTCGCCGATGCCGCCGATGCCGTGCACGAGCGCGTCGGGCCGGCCCAGGTTGTTGCGTAGGCGCCGGGTGCTCTCCTCGTTGTAGGCATAGCCATCGCCGTAGTCGCCGTCGCGGAAGGTGAAGTAACTCATCGGCAGCCACACCTCGAAAAGCGGCGCCAGGGCGTGCCACGGGAAGTCGGGCCATAGGGTCTTGTTGAGCACCTCGGTCTGCACGGGAGGCAACACGATCGCGCCGAGGACGTCGGAACCCGACGAGGCGTGGAAGTAGGTGGCCAGTTCGATCAGCCGCCGGTTGCGTTCGGCCGTGTCAGGCACCTCATGGGTCTCCTCGATGTCGAGGGCGACGCCGTCGAAACGGTGACCGAAGACATCGAAGGTTCGCAACCGCTCCAGGTTGCGCAGGTCGGCCACCAGGTCGTCGAAATGCGGCAGGTACCACGCCACCACGGCGATGCCGGCCCGGTGGGCCCGCAGCAACATCTCGGCGACCGTCACCCCATCGACGATGCCCCGGGGCGAGCGCCGGTCGGGCCGAGCCGCCTGCAGGTAGAGCGTGCGCACCTTGTGGGCGGCGAGATCATCGATGATCGCCGGGCTAATCGGCGGGGTGCGCCCGGCCCCCTGGTAGGCGACACCGAAATCGAACCCGTCGACCCAGGCGCCCAGGCCCGCATAGGGCGCCGCGGTGCGGGCAACGGGCCCTGCAGCGCGAGCCAGGCGGGCCGGCATCGACCCGATCCCGCGGCCGGTGACCCGGTCGGTGTCGTCGCGCGAGACGATCACGACGCCAGCCAGGACCGCCGCCGCGACGAGCACGACCAGCAAGCCTCTGCGACGCATGGCCGAGCACCGTACCGGCCCCGGTGCGAGACTCCTCGTCATGCCGGACGCCTTCATCCCCACCCCCGAGGATCGGTTCACCTTCGGTTTGTGGACCGTCGGAAACCGGGGCCGCGACCCCTTCGGGCACGAGACCCGCCCCGCGCTCGACCCCGTCGACGCCGTGCACCGCCTGGCCGATCTGGGGGCCTACGGCGTCAACTTCCACGACGACGACCTGGTGCCACCAGGCTCCAGCGCCACCGAACGCGAATCGATCCTGAAGCGATTCCGCCGGGCGCTCGACACCACCGGGATGAAGGTGCCGATGGCCACCACGAACCTGTTCTCCCAACCCGTGTTCAAGGAGGGTGCGTTCACCGCCAACGATCCCGCCGTGCGACGGGTGGCGCTGGCGAAAACCTTCGATGCCATCGACCTGGGCGTCGAGTTGGGCGCCGAGGTGTACGTGATGTGGGGAGGCCGCGAGGGATGCGAGGCCGACGCCGCCAAGGACGTGCGGGCCGCGCTGGACCGTTACGCCGAGGCGGTCGACCTGTGCTGTGCCCACGTGCTCGACCGTGACTACCCCCTGCGCTTCGCCCTCGAGCCCAAGCCCAACGAGCCCCGCGGCGACCTGCTGCTACCCACGGTGGGCCATGCCCTGGCCTTCATCGGCCGCCTGGAGCATCCCGACATGGTGGGCCTCAACCCCGAGTTCGCGCACGAGACCATGTCGGGCCTGTCGTTCCATCACGCGGTGGCGCAGACCCTCTGGCACGACAAGTTGTTCCACATCGACCTCAACGCCCAGCGCATCGGCAAGTACGACCAGGACTTCCGCTTCGGCTCCGAGGGCATCCGCGACGCCTTCCACCTGGTGCTCCTGCTGGAGTCGAGCGGATGGGACGGGTGCCGGCACTTCGACGCCCACGCCTACCGCACCGAGGACGCCGAGGGGGTGTGGGACTTCGCCCGGGGCTGCATGCGCACCTACCTCATCCTGCGTGACAAGGCGGCGCGATTCGCGGCAGACCCCGACATCCAGGCGGCGTTGGCGGTGGCGATGACCGGACGGCTGGCCGAGCCCACTGCGCCGGCCGGCACCACGGGCGCCGCCGCGGTAGCGGCCATCCGAGCCGAGGCGTCGGCGGCCGACGTCACCGCGCTGGCCGAACGGGGCTACGGCCACGAACGGCTCGACCAACTGGTCACCGAACTACTGCTCGGCGTGCGCTGAGCCTCAGTTCCGGCGTGCTCGCAGCGTCTCGAGGGCCTTGTCGGCGTGCTGGCTCATGCTGATCTCGCTCTTGATGACCGACAGAACGCGGCGATCCGTGTCGATGACGAACGTCGTGCGCTTGTTGCCCAGCACCCCGATGCTGCGGGTCACCCCGAAGCGCGAGGCCACCGTCTTGTCGGGGTCGCTCAGCAACGGGTAGTCGAAGTCGTACTTGTCGGCGAACTGCTTCTGCTTTTCGACCTTGTCGGCGCTGATGCCGACCCGTTGGGCACCCACTTCCTCGAATTCGGCCTTCAGATCGCGGAAGTGGCAGCTCTCCTTGGTGCACCCGGGGGTCATGGCCGCGGGATAGAAGAACAGCACCACCGGGCCGTTGCCGAGTAGGGCGCTGAGCGATCGCTTGGTACCGGTCTGGTCGAACAGCTCGAAGTCTTCGACGGTGTCACCTTGCTTCATGTGCGCAAGCTACCGGTCCACACCCACCCTGCACCCACTCTGCAAATAGGAGCGGCATGCCTGGTCGCTCCTATTGTTCGCTGCCATGCCGTTGGTCATGGGCGTCGATTCGTCCACCCAGTCGACGAAGGTCGAGGTGCGAGACGCCGACGACGGCCGGTTGCTGGCCGAAGGTCGCGCCGCGCACCCGGCGGCAATGCCACCGCGCAGCGAGCAGGACCCCGGTGCCTGGTGGGACGCACTGGTCAATGCCATCCGTGCCTCGGGTGCCCGTGACATCGCCGCCATGTCGGTGGCCGGCCAGCAACACGGTCTGGTGGCGGTGGACGAAGCCGGCACCCCGCTGCGGCCCGCCAAGCTGTGGAACGACACCGAGTCGGCCCCGCAGGCAGCCTCGATGGTGGCCCGCATCGGTGCGGAGCGGTGGGCTCGGGCCACCGGGTCGGTGCCGGTGGCCAGCTTCACGGTGACGAAGCTGGCCTGGCTGGCCGAGCACGAACCGGCCGCCTTCCGCAGCATCGGCACGGTGATGTTGCCGCATGACTACCTCACCTTCCGGCTGACCGGCCGCCGGGTGACCGACCGCGGTGACGCCTCGGGCACCGGCTACTGGTCACCGGCCGAGGAGCGTTGGCGCACCGACGTGCTCGATGCCGCCGTGGGCGCCCATCCGCGGGGCCCCTGGACCGATCTGCTGCCCGAGGTGCTGGGCCCGTCCGACGCGTCGGACTGGACCGGCGCATCCATGCACGAGTTCCTGGGGCTGCGGGGCCGGCCGCTGTGCGGGCCGGGCACCGGCGACAACATGGCCGCCGCGCTGGGCCTGGGGCTGCGCACCGGCGACGTCGTGGTGTCGATCGGCACCTCGGGCACGGTGTACGCCGCCAGTGCCACCCCCACCTTCGATGCCACCGGTGCCGTGGCCGGCTTCGCTGATGCCACCGGCCGCTTCCTCCCGCTGGTCTGCACTCTCAACGGCGCGCCGGTGACCGACACCTTCGCCCGCATGCTGGGCGTCGACCACGACACGCTCGCCCAACTGGCCCTGGACGCCGAGCCGGGGGCAGGCGGCATCGTGCTGGTGCCGTACCTCCACGGCGAGCGAACCCCCAACCGCCCCGACGCCACGGGCACCGTCACCGGCATCCGGGGCGACGCCACCCGTGACCAACTGGCCCGAGCCGCCTTCGAGGGCGTGGTGTGCGGTCTGCTCGACGGCCTCGACGCGCTGCGCGCCGCCGGGGTGGCCACCGACGGGCGGCTCTACTTGGTGGGCGGAGGTGCACGGTCGGTGGCGTACCGCCAGATCCTGGCCGACCTCGCGGGGCGCGAGGTGACCGCGGCCGACGGGCAGGAGCACGTGGCCACTGGTGCCGCCGTGCAGGCCGCCGCCGTGTTGCACAACGCGCCGCCCGACCAGGTGGCGGCCGCCTGGAACCTCGGCTCGGGCACCCTGGTGTGGCCCCGGCCCGGCGTGGACCGCGCCGCCATTCGCGCCAACTACGCCAAGGCCCGCGGCTGAACCCGTGACCGCAGAGCCGGGGCCGTCGGGCACGGCGGCACACCGCCCGAGGCAACCGACCCCTTGACGGCGGTTCGTCGGGCGGGCAATCTGCTCGGCGAGCACACGCTCTTCGCCGCCCGGCTCGTTCCGGTGTGGCCTCCCCCCGGAAGTCCTCCGTTGGAGTCGCCGTGCGCTCGTTCCTGTTCTCTCCCGCCCGCATGACTGCCGCGTTGTCGGCCATGGCGGTGGTGGCACTGTCGGCACTGCAGTTCTCGCCCTCGGCGCCGGCACATGCCGCGGTGCAGCACCAGGCCGGTTTCCGCGCCACCGTGGCCGGATGGACC
Source organism: Acidimicrobiia bacterium (assembly GCA_031376015.1). Taxonomy (GTDB): domain Bacteria; phylum Actinomycetota; class Acidimicrobiia; order Acidimicrobiales; family JACDCH01; genus JANMIX01. The sequence continues at coordinate 7,421 of JANMIX010000600.1, forward strand.
AGTTGGTACGGGTCCTATGGGCTCGGCGCCGCCGGCACCGGTTTCTGTATCGATCACGGTCTGCGAGCCCCCGACGCCGCCCTGCAGTATCGACCCGTGTCCGTCGCCGGCCACTCGCCCGCCGCGCTGGCCGCGGTGGCCTGGATCGTCAACTCCTACGGTCGCACCACCGACCCGGTCGAAGCGGCGGCGCTTCTGCTGGCGGTGCACGACCTCATGGATGCCCGCTACCCCACCGGCGTGCTGCGGGTCGCTCGGCTGACCGTCGCCGACACGGCCGGCTTCGGTGCCGCCGCCCCGGTGCTGCTGGCCCGGGCCCGAACCCTGCGGGCCGACGGCGTGGCCCATGCCGGGCTGCGCCCACCGCTGGCGCTGCGGGTGACGGTCGGCGTGGCCGGTGCCGTGGCCCGGCTCACCGATGCCGCCGGCACGGGCGTGGCCGGCATGGCCGTCACCCTGCAGGTGGCCGGAGCCGTACCTGTCGTGCTCCGGACCGACGCGGCGGGCTCCACCGCACCGCGGCAAGTGCCGCCAGGGGCCCGTGTGGATGCCTCTGTGGTCGCACCCGACCTGCAGCTACATGTCCTCGGTCCCACGCTGGCCGCCGCCCAGCGGGTGGCGCTGCCGGTCACCCAGACGCTGCGAGCATTCGCCGTGGCGCCACAGCCCACCACGGTGCCGACGACGACCGCGCCGACAACGACCACGACCGCGCCGACAACCACCACAACCGCGCCGACAACCACCACGACCGCGCCGCCCACCACGGTGCCGACCACAACCGCACCGCCCACCACGGTGCCGACCACAACCGCACCGCCCACCAGCGCGCCTGCGCCGAGCACCACGACGGCGCCGGTAATCGTCACCACCATCCCGCGTAAGGCGCCGCCGACGATCGCGCCCCCCACGACGGTCGGCATCCCACGCCTGCCGGTGGTGAGCACCGCCCCGCTTCCCCGCACGGGCGGCGCGATCGGGGCGTGGCTACGGCTCGGGGTCGGGCTGGTCGTGTGGGGTGCGCTGGTGACCAGCGCGGCACGGCGCCGTCAGCGCATGTTGCCGGTGTGACCGAGCGAGTACCGACCCGGTTGCGGCCACACGGCCAGGCCATGGGGGCCGTTGCCCACCGCGATGCGCGTCAGGAACGCGCCGGCAGTGAGGTCGAACACGTAGACCTCCGAGTCAAAGCGTCCACTCAGCCACAGTTCCTTGCCGTCGGGGGTGATGTTGCCCATGTCGGGGCTGCCCCCACCGGGGATCGGCCACGTGGCCAGCACCTTGTCGGTGGACATGTCGAGCACCGACACCGAACCCTTGCCGTGCGGCGGGCCGGGCGCGGTGGCCACGCCGCGGTTGGCCACGTACATCAGGTTGCCGTCGCGGCTGGGGTTGAGGCCGTGGGCACCGATCGCGGTGGGGACGAAGCCGGTCTTCACGAAGCGGTCGCCGTCGATGATGTGCACGCCGGCCACGTTCATGTCGGCCACGTAGAACTTGTGGCCGTCCTTGGCGGCGCGGATGTCCTGAGGTCGGGCGTCGGCGCCGAGGTCGAGATACCCCACCACGGCGCGGGTCACCACGTCGATCTTCATCAGCTTGCCCACGTACTCGCACGTGAAGATCACGTACCGACCGTCGGCGGCGTAGTCGGCATGGTTCACCCCGCTGCACTGGGGAACGGGCAGCGAACTGCGCAGCTGCATCGTGTGCGGATCCCGGAAGTCGAGCCGCTTGATTCCCTCGGCCACGATGATGGCGTCGCGGCCGTCCGGGGTGAAGTACAGGTTGTAGGGGTCATCCACCGCGATGGGGGTGCCCGGCGTCGACGTCATCGGATCGATGGGGATCAGCGTGTTGCCCTGGTTGTTGAGCTCCCACAGGGTTCGCAGGTCGTAGCTGGGCACGATGTGCTGCGGCTCGGCCGCCGCCGGATACGTCGCGATGACCTTCTTGGCGGCCACGTCGATGACCGAGATGTTGTTGCTGATGCCGTTGGGCACATAGACGCGCAGGGGGACGTTGGCGAGCCTGGGGTCGAGCTTGCCCACGTTCTGCTCGGTGTAGATGTTGGTGGCGTCCACCACCGGGGGCATCCCCGGCACCGTGTCCACCCCGGTGGTGGCGGTACCGCCCGACGACGAGGAGCCCGACGCGGAGGAACCCGACGAATGGGCGCCCGAACTCGCAGAGGCCGAGGGCTTCGACGGGGACGAGTCGCTACAGCCGGCCACCAGCAGGGCGACGGCGAGCGCAGGCGCGACAACAGAAAAGCGGCGGGAACGCATCCTTTAGAAGGTAGTCACCCCGCCACCCGACCGGCGCGCGGCCAAGCGTCGGGTCGCTCAGGCTCGCCGGCGGGGGCGGTCAGAGCCCGGGCCAGCTGGCGCGGAGATCGGCGGCGC
>JANMIX010000602.1:0-14647 GCA_031376015.1 Acidimicrobiia bacterium
CTCGTCGCCCTTGAAGCGCGTGTTCAACGTCACCACCACCGCCCCACATGTGTGGGTGGCCAGGGCGATCACGGCCCACTCTTGCACGTAGGGCGCCCAGATGCCTACCCGATCCCCAGCCTCGACTCCACTGGCGATCAGCGCCGCCGCGGCCCGGTCGATGAGCTCGACGAGCTGGCGGAACGTGAGGCGGAGGCCGTCTTCCACCATGCCCTCCAGGTCGCCGAAACGGATCACCGCCCGGCTCAGCATGGCGGGGATGGAGAGGGGAAGGTCCGCGGTGGGGGCGGGTTCGTTGGCGGTGATGGTCACGCGTCGGGCTCCTCGGGCAGCTTTTCGAACCGACATTCGACGGACTGGAAGAATGATTCAATCAGAATGTCAGCGGCACCAGCTTGCCGCACGAGAGGGAGGACGGCCGTCGTGGCAGCAGGGGTGTGGATCAGCGGCGAACAGCACACCATCACCGCGTTGCTGGCGCGCCGGCTCGAGTCGGATCCCCACCGCGAGTACCTCGACGTATGCGGTACCAAGCTCAGCGCCGCCGAGGTGAACGCGGTTGCCTGCCGCCTGTCGAACGCGCTGAGCGAACTGGGCGTCGGCCAAGGCGACCGGGTGGCGACGCTGGTGGAGAACTCACCGGCGGCGCTGCTCGCCTGGTGGGGTGCGGTGCGGGGCGGGGCCGTGGCGGTGCCCATCAACACCGCCTACAAGGGCACCTACCTGGCGCACCAGCTGCGTGATTCGGGGGCCAAGGTGCTGGTCGTGCAACGCGACCTGCTCGACCGGGCTGCCGCCGTGGTGCCCGACCTGGCTGACCTGGCGCACGTCATCGTCATCGACGACGCCTCCGACGGCGCAGACGATGCCGGTGGGCTCGCCGACGCCCCCTCTGGGGAATCGTCGATCGACCCGGGGGCGTTCGCCGGCGCCAAACTGCTGCGCTGGAGCGAGGTGCTGACCGCCGATGACGCCGAGCCGGTCGTGAGCATCCGACCGAGTGATTTGGGTACCTTCGTCTACACCGGCGGCACGACCGGGTTGTCGAAGGGGTGCATGCTCAGTCACGGGTACCACGAGGCCCTGAGCCGCCAGATCGGGCTGTGCTGGGGCCGCACCGCCGAGGACGTCGTGTGGACCCCGCTGCCGATGTTCCACTTCAACGCGTTGGTCACCGCGGTGCTGGGTGCGCTCGTCTTCGGTGGCCGAGCCGCCATCTACAAGCGCTTCTCGGTGTCGAACTTCTGGCCGGAGATGAACCGCGTCGGTGCGACGGTGACCTCCACGTTGGGCACCATGGCGTACCTGCTGGCCCATGACGAGGATCGCCCCGAGATGCCGCGCTCGGGCCAAGCGCTGGCCAACACCTCGCTGCGCCTGATCGGGGCCGCGCCGCTGCCGGTGGAGGTCGACAACGTGCTGCGCGATCGGTTCGGCGTCGAGACCTTCAGCGGGGCGTACGGCGTCACCGAGGCCAGCCTGATCTCCTGGCAACCGCCTGGGGTTCGCAACAAGCCCAACGCGGCGGGGGTCATCAACGACGAGTACTTCGACACCCGGATCTTCGACGACGACGACAACGAGTTGCCGCGGGGCAGCGACGGCGAGATCGTGGTGCGGCCCAAGCGTCCGCATGTGATGTTCGAGGGGTACTGGGGTCGACCCGATGTCACCGTGGAGACCAGCCGCAACTGGTGGTACCACACCGGCGATATCGGGCGCATCGACGAGGACGGTTTCCTCTACTTCGTCGACCGCAAGGCCGACTACCTGCGCCGGCGGGGGGAGAACATCTCCAGCTTCGAGGTGGAACGGGCGCTGATGGGCCACGGCGGCCTGGCCGATGTGGCCGTGCACGCGGTGCCGTCGGCCATGTCCGAGGACGACCTGAAGGTGACGGCCACGCTGGCCCCCGGCGCCGCGCTGACCGAGGAGGCCCTTTTCCGCTGGTGCATCGACGAACTGCCCTACTTCGCCCTGCCCCGCTACATCGAGTTTCGTGAGTCGCTGCCACGCAGCCCCGTCGGCCGCGTGCTCAAGCGAGAGCTGCGCGACGAGGGCGTCACCGCGGCGACCTGGGATGCTGACGCCAGCGGCATCACCTACGCCAAGCGGTAGGCGTGCGGTGCCCGCAGCCGATTTGGCCCGGCAGAGGCAACCTAGGCGGTGGCTTTGGCGGCGAGCTTGCCGACTTCGATGCCCTTGGCGGTGCGCTCGAAACGCCCCTTGTCGAAGGAGCGGATGCTCACGTCGTGGTCGCCGGCCTCGACCCGCAGCGCCCCCACGGTGGAGTCGGCCATCGAGCGGTGGGCGAAGGGATCGAAGCCGTACCAGCGGCACGCGTTCTCATAGGTGATGGCCCGCACGTCGGCATCGGGCACGCCCTCCATCACCGCCACGAGTTCCTCCGGTGCCTCGGGCCAGGAGGAATCCGAGTGCGGGTAGTCGCACTCCCAGGCGATGTTGTCGATGCCGATCTTGTGGCGCAGCGCCACACCCACCGGGTCGGAGATGAAGCAGGTGAGGAAGTGCTCCCGGAACACCTCCGAGGGCAGGCGCCCGCCGAAGTCCTGGCCGGTCCACCCGCGGTGCATGTCGTAGGTGCGGTCGAGGCGGTCGAGGAAGTAGGGGATCCACCCCGTGCCACCCTCGGAGAGGGCGAAGCGGATCGAGGGGTACTCCTTCAGCACCCGCGACCACAGCAGGTCGGCGGCGGCCGAGCAGATGTTCATCGGTTGCAGGGTGATCATCACGTCCACCGGTGCGTCGGGTGCGGTCACGGCCAGCTGGCCGGATGAACCGAGGTGCACCGAGATGACTACGCCCTCGTCGCAGGCGGCGGTCCACAGGGGATCCCAGTAGCGGTCGTGGAAACTCGGGTACCCCAAGGTGTGGGGGTTCTCGGTGAAGGTCATCGAGCGCACGCCCTTGGCCGCCACCCGTCGCACCTCGGCCGCGCACAGGTTGGCGTCCCACAGGATCGGCAGGGCCATGGGGATGAAGCGTCCGGGATAGGCGCCGCACCACTCCTCGATGTGCCAGTCGTTGTAGGCCTGCAGCACGGCCAGCGCCAGTTCCTTGTCCTGGCAGGCGGCGAACAACCGACCGCTGAAGCCGGGGAACGACGGGAAGTTCATCGAGCCGAGCACGCCCCCGGCGTTCATGTCCTTGATGCGTTCGTGCACGTCCCAGCACCCGGGACGGATCTCGTCGAAGGCGGTCGGCTCGATGCCGTACTCCTCCTTGGGTCGACCGGCCACCGCGTTGAGCCCGATGTTGGGGATCTCGGTGCCGTTGAACATCCACACGTCGCTGCCGTCGCTCTTGCGCACGACACGCGGCGCCTCTTCGGCCATACGTGCCGGAAGCCGGCCGTCGAAAACGGTGGGCGGTTCGACCAGATGATCGTCCACGCTCACCAGGATCAGATCGTCGAGTTCCACGGCGCCCCCCTCTCGGTTCGAATACCGCTGCTAGTGTAGTGAATCAGGGTTCGAAATGCTGAACTCCGGACGCAATTCAGCGGGGTGCGCGAGGGGGACGGGGGAGAGGAGACATCAGGTGGAAGACGCAAACGACTCACCGAGCTACGCGGAGCGGATGTTCCCGGCACCGGTCGATCCCGGCATCGCCCAGGAGGACCGGGCCACCTGCACGGTCCGTTCCGGCGTCGACACCGCCAGCCTGGGCCGCTGGGAGAACGAGACCTGGTACCAGGGCGGTGGACGCATCGGCGAGAAGGCCGTTGAGCGCATCGTCATCTACCCGCCGACGCGCGGGCTGCAGACGCAGGGCGATCCCTTCGAGCCCGTGCGCATCGGCATCCTCGTCGACATGGACCTGGGCCAGTTGCTGGCCGACTGGATCGACCCGACCATCCTTGCCATCGAGGACGCAATGAACGAGGGCGTCTACAGCCGGCCCATCGAGATCTACACCGTGGATGCCCGCGGTCTCCCTCGGGAGAACTACCGCAAGGTGCAGGCGGGCTACCAGAAGTTGGTGGACGCGGGTTGCGTCGTCGTGCTCGGCCCGCTCATCTCCGACAACTCGGTGACCCTGTGCAAGATGGTCAACGAGACCGGCGTGGCCTGCATAGGTTGGACCGGCGCGGTGCGCTTCAGCGGCGAGTACTGCTTCACCGTGGCCAACGGTGACATCCCCACCGAGGGCTACATGGCGGCCAACTGGTGCTACCAGGAAGGCCATCGCAAGGTGGGTTTTTTCTGGGAGAAGGGTTCCTCGGGCACCGACTACGCCGACTACTTCCGCATGGCGGCGGGCCAGGTGGGTCTCGAGATCCTGCGTGAGGTGAGCCTCGAGCCCAACCCTCGAAACCTGCAGGAATCCCTCGCCTCCATGCGCGAGCAGGGTGCCGATGCCATCGTCTACATGGGCTACGGGTACTCCACGTTCCACTTCGCCAGCGCCTTCAAGGCGCTCGACTGGGATCCGCCCCGCGTCATGGGCACCGCCTTCATGTTCTATTCGAACTCCAACGCCTGGGCCGAGGGGCTCGAGGGCTGGCACGGCGTGGACCAACTGGGTGAGGACGGCACCAACCCCAACTACGAGGCGATGATGCGCCGCTTCGAAGCCCGGTTCGGTCGCAGTTCCAAGAACGTGGTCGTGGCGCTCGCCTACGACACGGCCCGCGCCGCTATCCATGGCATCGCCAACGCGCTCATCGCCACACCCGAAGAGGTCAAGAACGGGCTCGAGAAGGTGAAGTGGATGCCCTGCACCAACGGCGGCCCGGGTACCTATGTGACCTTCGCCCCCTACGACCACCGCGGCTACAAGGGGGACTTCCTCACCATCCGCGAGCTGCGGGGCGGCGAACTGATCTTCAAGGGGTATTACCGGCCGCAGTGGCCTTCCAACGCAACCTGACCAGATCGGTTGCTCAACCCGGCGTGCACATCTTGCAGGGCCGAACCCCCGCGTCCTGCAGCGTGACCGGGCGGAGGTCGTCGCGGCGGGCCACCACGGGACAGTCGGGCAGATGGGCCAGCGATCCGGTGCGCGTCGCCACCAACCGGACTTCCTCGGTCACGGCGCCGTTGGCCCCGTAGTTGCGCACGGCCGCCGAGAAGTCACCGCCCTCGTCGTCTGGCTCGTCGTACTCGTCTGACCCGTCGTACCCGTCATCGCCGCCGTCGGCTTCGACCCATGCGAGCGATGCCAGACCGGCATCGATGCGGCCCAGCGCCGCCACGAGTGCCTCGGTCTGGGCGTCGAGGCGCACCGTCATGTCGCGCTGATTCTGGAGGAGGCGGGTCATCCAGAAGGCGAAGTAGGCGAAGCCACCGCCGAACACGAGGGCGAGGCCCAGCAGCCCACCCGACACCAGGTACGGGATCTGTTCGATCTCGCGGCTCGAGTGCGCCACTCCCCAATACCCCAGCACGATCAACAGGAAGCCCAGTGGTACCCCGATCGCCCCGCAGTACAGCAGGGTGCGCTCCGTGCTGGCGTTGCCCCGACCCTTGGCCAGGCGCGCCACGGTCTCGCGTAGCTGGCCGAGCCGGTCGGTGGCCTCGATCGTCTGGGTCGTCACCGGGATCCTCCGATGTCACAGGGTACGTGTTCGTCGGTGATGCCATCGCCGAGGCGGCGCAACGGGCCGAAGGCGAGAACGGCAGAACCCAGCCCCAGCAGCATCAGCCAGATCGGGTTGCCGTCGGTGAAGAACCCGATCGGCTCGCTCGGCGTGTCCGTGGCCGCGGGTGGGGGAGACCCGCCGGCCTGCTCGCCGCTGGTCACGGTGGTCGGGGTCGTGTCGAGGGGCCCGGGGGGTGTGGAAACCCCGGGAATCACGGTCGATCCGGTGGTAGGCGGCACGGTGAAGGTCGGCACAGAGGGCACCGCCCCCTGCAGGCCACCCCGGGCGTAGGCCTCGGCGCCGCCCAGGCCCACCGCGAAGCTGTTGTCGCCGGAGCCGAGCACCACCAGCAACGTCGGGGCGCCCTGGACGGTGGAGGACCCTTGGGTGTCATGGGTCGGCTTCGACAAGGAGAGGCGGATCTGGGCCTGATCGAGCGCCTGCTGCTGGATCTGGCTCACGGCCTCGTTCGGCGCGCTGGAACCGTTGGTGCCCAGGTGCAGCCCGCGGTCGTCGATGGTGGCGGGCTGGCCGGCGATCGTCAGGCCGTTCACCGTGGTTGATGCGGAGCCGACCGCAGCGACACCGTTGGTCATGGCCTCGGCGATGCTGTCGACCGACTTGATCTTCACCACTCCCGCGCCGATGTCCACGCCGGAGGCCTGCGAGGTCGTCGTGATCGAGACCTGCTGGCACTGCTCGGCGCCACCGCTGCAGGCGGTCGAGTTCAACAGGGCGTCGGAGTTGGCGAAGGCGCTGCCGTATTTCATGGCGCCCGGCACCTGCGTGGCGCCGGACGTGCCGGTGGCACGGGCCCCGTTGGGGTCGGCGTGGGCGGTCATCGTGTCGGGTGCCTGTGCGAAGGTGGCGTCGGGTGGGCCACCGGGGGAGCGGGCCTCGGCGCGCACGGGCGAGCGCACCTGCAAGAAGGTGGAGGCGAGCGGTTCGGGAATGCCGCCGCCGGAGGCCAGCACGATGGTGTCGCCCGCGTTGGCGAACACCGATCCCGGCCAGGCCAGTGACGCCCGGGCGTAACCGAGCCCCCCGGTCTCGAAGAGGACGTAGGCCTCGGGCGCTTCACCGTCGAGGTTGGCCCCCTGCGCGAAGTTCATGCCCTTGCCGTGGCCGCCGACCTGGTACGAGGCGAACGTGCCTCCCCGGTTCGCGATGGCCGCGGACCCGTTCGAGGTGGTGGCACGGGCGGCGCCGGCGAAGCAGGCGAGGCTGCACGCGAGCGCGCCGGCCCGGGCCAGTCGCCACCGACGTTCTGTGCTCATGCGGCTCCTCCGAAATAGGCATCCGACAGGGCCTCGGCCATGTCCGAGGGTTCGCCCATGGCCTCGATGCGACCCTGCACCATCACCGCAGCGAGGTCGGCGACCCCCAGCGCGGTACGCGCGAACTGTTCGACGAGGAGCACCGCTACACCTTCGGCCGCGATCTGCGCGACGAGTTCGTACAACTCGGCCACGATCAGCGGCGCCAGCCCCATGGAGATCTCATCGAGCAGGAGCAGCGCCGGATTGGTCGTGAGGGCGCGTGACATCGCCAGCATCTGCTGCTCGCCACCCGAAAGGGTGCCGGCAACCTGGGCGCGCCGGTCGGCCAGCTTGGGGAACCGGGCACATGCCTGCTCGATGATCTGATCCGCGGGCACGCCCCGGTAGCTCATCATGCGGAGGTTCTCCTCCACCGTGAGGTTCGGGAAGATGCCCCGTCCCTCGGGGATACTGCACACCCCGGCCGCGGCCAGCTTGGAGGGTCGCACACCGTTCACGTGCGAACCGCACACGTGCACGCATCCCGCCGTAGGCCGTAGCCGGCCACTGGCGGCCTTGAGCGTCGTGGTCTTGCCGGCCCCGTTCGGACCGAGCAGCGCCACGACACTGGCCGGGGGCACGATGAGGTCCACGCCGTGGAGTACCTCGATGCGTCCGTAGGCGGCCCGGAGGTTCCGAAGTTCCAGGGCCGGCTCACCGAGGGCAGCCATCACACCACCTCTGATCCGAGATAGGCGGCCTGCACCATCTCGTTGGCCTTGATCTGCGCGGGCGTGCCCTCGGCGATCTTGCTGCCGAAGTCGAGCACGTGAATGTTCGAGCACACCTCCATCACCAGCTCTACGTCGTGTTCCACCAGCAGCACGGCCAGGCCGTCCTCGGCGGCCAGGTCGAGGAGCAGCTCGGCGAATCGCTCGGTCTCCACATCGTTGAGCCCCGACCCGGGCTCATCCAGCAGCAGTAGCCGCGGTTCGGCGGCCAGTGCACGACCCAGTTCGACGAGGCGCAGCAGCCCCGTGGGCAGGTTGGTGACCCGCGCTTCGGCGAGGTGTGCGATGCCGGTGCGGGCCAGTGCGTGGCGCACCGCGGTCTCGGGGTCGGTCGTCGGGTCGGTCCTCGCTTCGGCCGCCACCCGGAGATTGTCGGCCACCGTGAGGGATCCGAACACCTCGAGCCGCTGGAAGGTCCGGGCCACGCCCAGCCGGGCGCGCAGGTGCGGCTTCTGCTCGGTCACATCGACACCGCCGACCCGGACGCGTCCCGCCACCGCCTCCTGCAGCCCGCAGATGACGTTGAACGTGGTGGTCTTGCCCGCGCCGTTCGGCCCGATGAGCCCGGTGATCTCGCCGCTTTGCGCATCGAGGGAGACGTCGTCCACCGCGGTCACGCCGCCGAAGCGCACGGTCACGTTCTCAACCTGCAGCATCGAGCACCCCGGGTCGTACCCCGGTGTCGGGATCTGCATCGAAACCGGTACCCGGATCACCGACGAAGTCGGCCTCGAGACTCTGAAGTCCCGCCGCGCCTCGATCCTCACCGGTCACCCGCTCCCACTGGCGGCCGAGCCAGCCGGCGACGCCGTCGGGCATGCGGGCGAGCAGCAACATCACGGTGAGCCCAGGGGCCATATCCAGGAACCGCTGCACCTCCTCGGAGGCCGACGGCTTCAGGGCCGCAATCACGCCCAAGGTCGCACTGCCGAGGATCGCACCGCTTACATTGGCGATTCCGCCGAGGGTGACGACCAGCAGCAGGCCCAGGCTGCCGAGCATGGTGAAGTCGTAGACACTCACGCCGGTGTGCAGGCCACCCAGGAGGGCGCCCCCGAGGCCGGCCAACCCCGCGGAGATGGTGAACACGGTCAGCTTCATGCGGGTGAGGTCGATTCCCAACGTCGTGCAGGCCGCCGGGCTGTCGCCCATGGCTGCCAGGCGCCGGCCGAAGGCGCTGCGCCGTAGGGCCAGCAACCCCACCGCGGCCGCCGAGAACACCACGCCTAGGAACGCGAAGTTCATCTTCTCGCCGCTGAAGTCGAGTGGGCCCAGGGAGAACCGATCAACGGCGAACCGGGTGTTCGCACCGAAGGCGTTGGGGTCGACGAACACGACCGTTTCGAAGAACCGGGCGAAGGCCAGCGTGGCCAGCGCCAGGTACAGGCCGCGCAAGCGCAACGCCGGCAGTGCCACCAGCGCGCCCAGCAACGCGGCGATGAGCACGGCCAGTCCATAACCGAACGGATTGGCTCCCACCTTTCCCACCACCAGCGCCCCGACACCGGCGAAGGTCAACTGGCACAGCGACACCTGGCCGCCGTAGCCGGTGAGGAGCACGAGCGACAGCAGGATGACGCCGATGGCGAGCACATCGCCCAGGGTGCCGAGGCGTTCCTCGGGGAGAGCGGCCGCGCACAGCACGCAGCCGGCGGCGAACACGCTGGCGTTGCGGATGCTGGCCTTCAGGCTGGGCAGCCGCATGGCCCGACGGTCGCTGACGGCACCTCCGGCACGGATGCGGGCGGCCGGCAGCACGAGCAGGACCACGAAGAGCAAGATCGTGGGGAGGCCGTCGCGCAGCCGGTTGTTGAAGTCGGATTGCGGCAGGTAACCCGAGCCGTAGGAGAAGAGGAGCCCGAGCCCGATGCCGCCGGCGAAGGTGAGCGGCAAACTGCGGAGCCGCCCGAACATGGCCGCCGCGTAGGAGTTCACCACCAGCAGCGTGAGGGTCAGCGCGTCGAGCGTCGTGAGCGGAGCGATCAGCACGCCGGCCAGCCCGGCCAGGGACGCACCCATCGCCCAGCTCAGCGCGGTGATCCGATCGGGCTCGGCGGAGGTGAGTGCGGTCAGCTCAGGGTCGTCCACCACCGCTCGCATGGCAAGGCCGGTACGGGTGCGGTAGAGCACGAACCGCAGGCCGACGGCCACGAGCACGGCGGTGGCAACGACGATGAGCTGGTGGTAGCTCACGTTCACGCCCAGGATCCGCACCGCGTTGTTGCCGAAGAACCGAGGCAACGGGCGCGCCAGCGTGGGGTCCCACAACACATAGCTCCCGTAGAGCAGCGCCAGGAGCAGTGCCAGGGTGACCACCAGGGTCACCTCCACCGGCGCCCCGCGCAGCCGGCGGATCACGAATCGTTCCACCAACGCGCCGGTGAGCGGTGCGATCACGCCCAACACCGCCACCAACGCCAGGGGCACGGGCCAGCCGCGGTTCTCGCTCAGATCCCAGAACGCGAACGCCATGACCATCCCGATGGCGCCGTGGGCGAAGTTGAAGATGCCCGACGTGGTGTAGGTGAGCACCAGTCCCGACGCGGCCATGGCGTAGATGCAGCCCACCACGAGGCCCACCACCGTGAAGCCGAAGAACTGGCTCACGATCGCATCACTTCGTGTAGTTGAACGGCGCGTCGCAGCGGTAGGCGGCGCCGGGAGGTTCGATCCGCACCCACTTGCGGTTACGGACCTCGGCCACGATGTAGCAGCCCGAGGGCTTCTTGGCCGCCACATCGGACCGTTCGACCAACCCCTGGCCGTCGAAGGCGTGCAGCTTCTGCATCTGGGCGAACAGCTTCGGCCGGGTCAGGTTGGGACCGATGGCTCGTGCCGCGTCGGCGAAGATCCGGCACGAGAGCCAGCCGTACACCGAGAAGATGTCGGCGGGGGTCGTGGGATCGATTCTCTTGAACCACTTGATGAATTCGGCAGCGGCGGGCACGTTGGCGGCGTCCTCGCCCGCGTAGAGGACGTGGTGGGCGGTGATGATGGTGCCGTTGGCCAGGTCGCCCGCCGACTGGATGAACCGGGCGTCGTAGGCGTTCGAGATGGGGTTGAAGACCTCGAACTTGACCCCCTGCTGATCGGCGGCCTGGAGGACCTTCGTATAGCCGCTGTACTGATCGACCTGGATGAGGAACTTCACCCCGGCGGCCTGCATGCGGAACACATCGGCGGTGAAGTCGGTCTGGGTGGCCTGGTAGTCGTTCTCGTAGACGATCTTCATGCCCAACTTCAACAGGGTGGCCTTGATGCCGGCCTTGACCCCCGGCGCCGCAGCGCTGGCCTCGATGCCCACCGCCTGGGCCGCGGCCGGATGTCGATCCCGGAGGTACTTGTAGCCACCCATCGCCCAGCCGGGCGGGACCGGGGTCGGCGAGAAGTTGTACGGGCTGGCGTAGCGCGCTTCCTGGATGGCGTTGCCGATGTCGACGACCTTGTTCTTCTCGAGCGGTGCCGCCATCGAGCCGTCGTAGACCGAGAACGAACCGACCATGGCGAAGTTGGTCTTGATGAGCTGTTCAACCTGCGTGCGCCCGACGTTCTCGTTGGTCTGATCGTCGCCGACGTTGAACTTCAACATCCGGCCGTAGATGCCGCCGGCTTCGTTGACCTGGGCAGCGCAGGCCTGCACCCCGATGACCGCGCCGCGGAAGAGTCCGGGTGATGGCCCGGTGAGCGAAGCGACGGTGCCGAGATTGATCGTGGTGGCGGTGATGCCCACATCGGTGGTCCCGCCGTTCCCGCCAGGAGGCGGCGGCGCGGCCGGTACGCCCCCGGCGCTTCCACCGGTCGATCCGCCTCCGCCGGTGCTGCCTCCGGCGGATCCGCCGGCCGTGGCACCGCCGCCGTTGCCGCCCCCGCCGGTTGATCCGCCACCGGCGTTGCCGGTGCTTCCGCCGTCGCCTGCACCGGCGCCAGGAGAGAGCGCGCCACCGGTGCCGCCGCCTCCCCGAGCATCGGCCGCCAGCAACTGCTCCTTGGAGAGCATGGAGCCGCACGCCGAAGTGACGAGCATGAGCGCGAGGGCCAGGATGACCGGTCGAACTCGCATGTCTCCCCCTGCCTTGTCGATCGAACGCCGGACGGACCAGGCGTAGGACCGGATCGTAGAACTTTCCGGCGGCGCGAAGTAGTCGACGCCTCGGAACCGGCGGAAGATCACCTCGGGACTCCGGGAGAGCGAATCCGGTTGTCTGAGCGCACGTTCACTGCACTGAGCCTCAGATCACTTCGTTCTACACTGGCGAGGAGCAAGGAGGGTCGATGCCCAGAGCGACCACCGCGCGGGCGGCGTCACAAGCCGCCAGCCGTCGAGAGCAACGCCGTTTGCAGCACCAGGACCTCAGCCGTGCGCAGTTGTTGGACGCCGCCGAGGAGGTCTTCGGGCGCAAGGGCTTCTACGAGACCACCCTCAAGGAAGTGGCCGAGTTGGCGGAGTTCTCGGTCGGGTCCGTCTACTCGTTCTTCGAGAACAAGGAGGACCTCTTCCGCCAGATCTTCCTGCGCCGGGGCGAGGAGTTCATGGAGGGGATCCGCGACGTCACGTCGCAGTCGCTCCCGCCCGTCGAACTGCTGCACGCACTCGTCGACTTCGAGATCGGCTTCTTCCGCCGTCACCGGCACTTCGGGCGCCTCTACCTGCGGTACTCCAACGCCACCATGCCCTCCAGTGAACGTCAGATCGACGAAACGGTGGCGGGCCGCTACGACGAAGCGATGCGACTGCAGACCGAGATGTTCGCGGCGGGCCAGCGTGCAGGCGTCATGTGCAGCGGGGATCCCACCGTGCTGAGCCGGCTGTTCTCCGGATTGATGGCGGCGTACCAGGCGCTCGATCCGGCGGTGATGACCGACGAGGCCAGTCCCGAGGAGCGCCTCCCTCTGGCCGACCTGCACGCGCTGGTGGAGCGCACGTTCCGTCCAGACTGAGTCTGAACCGTCGTTCAATCGCGTGGAATACTGCTACTGATGGCTGAACCGGGAACGATCACCGACGAAGGAGTGGCTCGCCTGCGCGCCCGGATCGGCGTGCCCGAGCCGCATCCGCTTCCCCCGCACTACTTTCGTCCTGGCACAGATGCCTTCCGGCACGTGGCGGTGGCCTTCGGCGATGACAACCCGCTGTGGTGCGACCCCGACTACGGACGCACGACCCGCTGGGGTGGCCCCATCGCTTCGCCCGTGATGGTGGGGGGCGACACGCTCATCGGTGAGGACGAGGTGCCGATGGTGGCCGAGGAGCACCGTGACCTGATGAAGGGCGATCCGCTGCGAGGCGTGCACGCCTTCTACTCCGCCTCGGCTCGGGAGTGGTGGGCGCCGCTGGTGCCCGATCAGCGGGTGTGGCGGCGCAACGCGTTGGTCGGGGTGCACGACAAGTCGAGTGAGTTCGCCGAACGCGCCGTGCACGAGTGGACCGGGCAGGTGTTCCGGTCCGAGAGCCCCCAGGGCGACTCGACGATGTTGTGCGCCCAGTACCGCCTGATGATCCGGGCCGAGCGGACCAAGGCGGTGGAGCGCAAGAAGAACGACGCGGTGGAGTTCCGGCCCTACACCGACGAGGAGATCGCCGCCATCGATGCGCAGTACGCGCAGGAGGGGCCGAGAGGTGCCGAGCCCCGCTGGTGGGAGGACGTTCGCGAGGGTGACGTGATCGGGCCGATGGTGAAGGGCCCGTTGCGCGTGACCGACATGGTGTGCTGGCACGTGGGCATGGGGATGGGGCTCTATGGCGTGGAACCGTTGCGCCTCGGCTACCGCAACCGCATGCGCATCCCGCGCTTCTTCCACCGCGACGAGCTCAACGTGCCCGACGTGATGCAACGCGTCCACTGGGATCCGGCCTTCGCCCGCAAGGCCGGCAACCCGTCGACCTACGACTACGGCCGCATGCGCGAGACCTGGCTCGTGCACCTCTGCACCGACTGGATGGGCGATGACGCCTGGCTCTGGAAGCTCGACTGCGAGTTCCGCAAGTTCAACTTCGTGGGCGATACGCAGTGGCTGCGTGGCACGGTGACCCGTCGCTACCTGGCCGAGGGTGACCGGCCCGCCGTCGACGTCGACCTCGAGGCCCGCAACCAGCGCGACGAGGTCACCACCCCCGGTCACGCCACGATCCTGCTGCCCAGCAGCGAGCACGGACCGGTGCGCCTGCCCGATCCACCCGGTAACGCCACCGACCTGCAGGGCGCGCTCGACGCCATTGCGGAAGGCTTCGCCCGATGACCGCCTATGACTCGGCGACCCACCTGCGCATCGCGCTCGACGGTGGGGTGCTCGGTATCACCCTCGACAAGCCGAAGAAGCGCAACGCGCTCGATGACGACATGGTCGAGCACCTGCTCGGGGTGCTCACCGACGCCGAGCGCGACGAGACCGTGCGCGTCATCACCATCGAAGGCGAAGGCGAGCACTTCTGTTCGGGCTTCGACATCGTCGGGCGCAACGCCGGCGAGGACCGCCCCCGGATCGGGAGCATCCAGCGGCGGTTGCCGAGCCAGACACACCGCCTGGTTCCCCTGCTGGCAACCGTGCAGACGCCCGTGGTGGCCAAGGTCCGGGGCTGGGCCGCCGGTATCGGCTTGCACCTCGTGCTGGCCTGTGACTTCGCCGTCGTCGCCGACGACGCCCGGCTGTGGGAGCCGTTCCTGGCCCGGGGGTTCACCCCCGACTCCGGTGGCACCTGGATGCTGCCGCGGCGCATCGGCGAGGCCAGAGCCCGAGAGATGCTCCTGCTGAACCGGGTGGTCACCGGGGCCGAAGGCGCAGAGTGGGGGATGGTGCACCGGGCCGTACCGGGGGCGGACCTCGACGCCGCCACCGCAGAGGTGGTCGAGGTGCTCGGCAACGGGCCCACCGTGTCGATCGGGCTCACGAAGTGGATGCTGGCGGCGGGCGGTTCTCACACCTTCCAGGAGGCGCTGCGGAACGAGGCTCTCGCCATGGAGTTGTCGTCGCGCAGCGAGGACTTCAAGGAAGGT
>JANMIX010000624.1:0-2231 GCA_031376015.1 Acidimicrobiia bacterium
GCCATCGTGCAGGCCGAACTCGTCGGCGACGCCGGCTACCAGCGCTGGGCCGACAACGAGAGCGACCCGGAGGTGGCGCGGTTGCTGCGCCTCAACGGCCGTGAGGAGACGATCCACGGCGACCGGGTCCGGGAAGCCATCGCCCTCCTGGAGAGCGCGGGCTGAACGAGCCCGCCGCGGGCCCCGTGGCGCGACTCACCAGGGCAGTACCTCGCCGTCCCGGAACAGGGCGCCGTTGGGCCCGTCGTCGGGCAGGTTCACCGTCCACACGATGCTGGCGGCGCCCTCGGGCACGGGCCGGCCACCCATCTTCTCGGCCTGGGGTGTGGTCGCCACGAAGCCGGGGCTGGCGGCGTTGACCTTGATGGAGGTCTCCTCGAGATCCTTGGCCAGCTTCACGGTGAGGGCGTTGAGCAGGGTCTTGCCCAGGCTGTAGCCGATGAGGCCGCCGTGGCCCGACAGCCCGGTGGGTGTGCCGAACGACCCGGCCTCGCTGGTCACATTGACCACCCGGGCCGAGGGCGACGCGCGGAGCAGTCCGAGGAACGCCTTGGTGGTCCGCCACGCCCCGAACGCGTTGTTGTCGAGCAGGGCCTTCACCTCCTCCAGGTCCGCCTCGCTGGCCCGGGTGGTCCAGTCGAAGCCCACGTTGGCGTTGTTCACCAACACGTCGAGCCGTCCCGACGCCGCGGTCACGGCCGCGGCGGCGGCCGCCACGCTGGCGTCGTCGGCCACATCGATGAGCACGGCCTGAGCATCGAGACCTTCGGCCCGCAGCGCGGCCGCCGCCGCTTCGCCGTTGGCCGCGTCGCGGGCACCGATGAGGACGGTCATTCCCTGCTGTGCCAGTTGGCGGGCGACTTCGAGGCCGATGTTGCGGTTGGCGCCCGTGACGAGCGCGACTCGGTTGGTCATTGCGCGATGGTGCCCGATCGGCCCGGGGCCGGGCTACCTGGGTCGGGGGCACCGTCGGTGCGCCCGGGTGATCGGCCGCTCGGTCAGGCCGTGGGTTGCCGGCCTGTGGCGCGCTGGCGGGCCCGCGCGTACGACGGAGGCTCGCCGAGCACCCGTCCCATCGCCCGCACCAGGGCCCGGCAGCCGGCGACGTCGCGCTCGGCCGGCTCCTCGAGGCGCAGCAGCAGCTTGGACACCGGGGGCTGCACCGCCACGGCACCGCTCCACAGCAGCCGCCACACCGGCCGGGCGGCGGGAGGGAGGAAGGGCGGATGTTCCAGGAAGCCGAGGCCGAGCGCGGCCTGCTCGCCCACGGCCAGGTTGGGCCGGTGCCCTTCGATGGCGGCGTGCATCTCGGCCCAGGAACGGGGCGGGTTCTCGACACCCATCGCCTCGCCGACGCGTGCCGTCTCGCCCACGTAAGTGTCCAGGTCTCGGCGGCTCATCGGGTTGGCGGCGAAGCGGCGGTTGCCGCGGCGATAGCCAGGTACTCGGTGCAGTGCACCCAGTGGAGCAGTTCGGGTTCGTTGGCGGCGTACGCCCGGCCGTCGGGGGTGGAGCCGACGACCCGCTCGTGCACCGCCAGGACGGTGTCGCACCAGGCCTGGGCTTCCTCCGAGGTGCCGTAGACGACGCCCTGCACGAACTCGCCGGTGCGGCGGGTCCGGCCGAAGAAGTCGCCACCGAAGGAGCTGTGGTCGAACACGCCGGCCATGGCCCGGGGGTGCAGCGTCTGGAGCATGAAGGCACCGATGCCGGCCACGAGCATGGCGATGTCGGAGTGGACCTTCCAGGCCACGCTGTGCGGGCCGAACCAGCCCTCGTCGCCAGTTCCGGCCACGAGGTGCTCCTCGCCGCCGCGGTTCAGTGGCGCCAGCAGCCGCACGATGGCCGGGGTCAGCACCGGCGCGCCGGCGGCGGCGAGCCCACCGCTCCATGCGCCCGCCGCGAGTTCGAGCGTCGAGGGCCGGGGCGGCACCCAGACCTCGCCGGCAGTGCGCTCCGTCGACGCGTGGGTCGATGTGTCCGCCATGGTTCAGGTTCTCCTCAGTGGATCTTGATCGGCAGCACGCGGGGGCCTCGGACCTGCCCACCCGACCATCGCACGGCGTCGGTGTCGGCGAGGCTGAACGATCCGAAGGCGGCCAGCCACTCCTCCAGGGCGACGCGCAGTTCCATCCGGGCGAGATGCGAGCCCACGCAGCGGTGGATGCCCAGGCCGAATGCGGCGTGGCGGTTGATCTCGCGGTCGATGACCACCTGGTCGGCGTCGGCGA
>JANMIX010000640.1:0-5635 GCA_031376015.1 Acidimicrobiia bacterium
GGTCGGTGAAGCTGAAGTTCGGCACCGGGCGGACGCTGGACGAAGTGACCTCGTTGGTACGGGCCCGGCTTCGGCGTGGCGGTCGACCGGGCCGTCATCGACGCCCACACCGTGCACCGCGAGACGTTGCGGACCGGCCACTGAGGGCCTCGCCGCCCGGCGATTGACGGTGCCGGACGCCGCCCCGTACGGTCTGCGGGTCTGCTGTCGGTAGCGAAGTCCGGTGAGAAACCGGCGCTGTCCCGCAACTGTGAGCCCCTCGGGGTGAGCCAGGTCGCCTACCGGCAGCGTGACGAACCACCCTCGAGGACAGGGTCCGGTTCGCACGGCAGGGTTCCTGTCGTCGAGCGCCCCACCCCTCGACCGACAAGGAGAACCCATCGCCCGCATGAAGCGCACCACCGCTCTCGCCATCACCCTGCTCGCCCTGCTGGGAGCCTGCAGTTCCGACAAGGGGGGCACCGCCTCCTCGGGAACCACCACCACCACGGCACCCGCCACCACCGCCACGACCCTGCCGCCGGGAGCACCGACCCGCATCATCTCGCTGTCCCCCACCGCCACCGAAATGCTCTTCGCCATCGGGGCCGGCCCCCAGGTCATCAAGGTCGATGACCAGTCGAACTATCCCGCCGGCGTGCCGACCTCGAAGCTGTCCGGCTTCGAGCCCAACGTCGAGGCGATCGCTTCCGAGAAGCCGGATCTGGTCGTACTGGCCAACGACACCAAGAACGTGAAGAAGGGGCTCGAGGCCCTCAAGATCAAGGTGCTGCTCGCACCGGCCGCGAATACGCTGGACGACACCTACGCGCAGCTCACCGAGCTGGGCACCGCCACCGGGCACCCCGCCCAGGCCGCCACCAGCGTGACGGCCATGAAGGACGGTATCGCCGCCGCCGTGGCCAAGGTTCCGGCCGCCGTGAAGGGCAAGACCTTCTACTACGAGCTCGACAACACGCTCTACACGGTCACCTCCTCCACCTTCATCGGTCAGCTGCTGAAGCTCACCGGTCTCACCAACGTCGCCGACGCCGCCGACCCCTCCGGCACTTCCGGGGGCTACCCGCAGCTGTCGGCGGAGTACCTGATCAAGGCCGACCCGTCGATCGTGTTCCTGGCCGATACCAAGTGCTGCAAGCAGAACGCCGCCACCTTCGGGGCGCGGCCCGGGTTCTCAGTGCTCACCGCCGTGAAGAACCAGAACGTGATCGGCCTCGACGACGACATCGCCTCGCGTTGGGGACCCCGGGTCGTGAACCTGCTCGACGCGCTGGTGGCGGCCGAGCAGAAGCTGGCCGGCTGATCTTGTGACGGCCCGCGCCCTGCCCCTGCTGCGGCCCGCCCGGCTCCGGCCGGGTTGGCTGCTGGCAGGGGTGGGCGCGGTGCTCCTCGCCGCGGTGACCGGGCTCGTGATCGGCCCGGTGGCACTCTCCCCCGGCGACGTGATCGCCCACTTCGCCGGGGTGAGCACCGCCCTGGACGCCCAGCAGGTCGCCATCCTCGATGAGATCCGGCTGCCTCGGGTCGTGCTGGGCCTCCTGGTCGGTGCCACCCTGTCGGTGTCGGGGGCCGCCTACCAGGGGGTGTTCCGCAACCCGCTGGCCAACCCCTACCTGCTGGGTGCCGCCGCCGGCGCCGGGTTGGGGGTGACGTTGATCATCGTGGGCGACGCCGCCGGGTCCTCCACCCCGGTGGCCGCCCCGCTGGCCGCCTTCCTGGGGGCGCTGCTCGGCGTCGGTCTCGCCTACCTGCTCGGCGCCGTGTCCACCGGTAGCACCTCCACCGCCGGGCTCATCCTGGCCGGGGTGGCGGTGGCGTCGTTCCTCACCGCGTTGCAGACCTATGTGCAACAGCGGAACCAGGACACCATCCGGCAGGTCTACGACTGGATCCTGGGCCGGCTCACCACCGCCGGGTGGCACGACGTGGGCCTGCTTGCTCCCTTTGCCATCGGCTCGTGGATCGTGCTGCTGGCCCACCGGCGCGCCCTCGACGTGCTGGCCGTGGGTGACGATGAAGCCACCGCCCTTGGTCTGCACGTGCGGCGCACCCGCCTGGTGGTGATCGTGGCCGCGTCGCTGGGCACCGCGGCGGCCGTCTCGGTCTCCGGTCTGATCGGATTCGTGGGGATCATCGTCCCCCACGCCGTGCGGATGGTGGCGGGCACCAGCAATCGGGTCGTGCTGCCGCTGTCGATCCTGTTCGGTGGCGCCTTCCTGTGCCTCACCGATCTGCTGGCCCGCACGGTTTCCTCACCGGCGGAGATCCCCATCGGGGTGGTCACCGCCTTCTTCGGCGCCCCCTTCTTCGTGCTGATCCTGCGGACCTCACGCCAGGGTGTGGGCGGATGATCCGCTGCCGAGCGGTGTCGGTGGCGCTCGGGGACCGTCCCGTGCTGCACGAGGTCGATCTGCACGTGCGCGACAACGAATGGCTGTCGGTGGTGGGTCCCAACGGTGCCGGCAAGACGACCCTGTTGCGGTACCTCGCCGGCCTGGTGCCCGGCCAGGGGAGCCTGCATCTCGACGGCCGGGCGGCAGGGACGATGACCAGGCGCGAACGGGCCCGCACCGTGGCGCTGGTGCCCCAACAACCCGTCGTGCCCCACGGGGTCACCGTGGCCGAGTACGTGCTGTTGGGCCGCACCCCGCACCTGCATCCCCTCGCCCGCGAGGGGGCCCGCGATCTCGCCGCGGCCGAGGACGCCCTCGACCACCTCGACCTGCGCGAGTTCGCGGGCCGGCCGGTGACGCAACTGTCGGGCGGCGAACGGCAACGGGTGCTCATCGCCCGGGCCCTGACCCAGGGTTCGCCGGTGCTGCTGCTGGACGAGCCGACAACCTCGCTTGATGTCGGCCACCAGCAGCAGGTGCTCGAACTGATCGACGACCTGCGCCACGAGCATCACCTCACGGTGCTGTCGACCATGCACGACCTCACCCTCGCCGGCCAGTACGCCGACCGCCTGCTGCTGCTCGACAACGGACGGGTGATCGTGGAGGGCGCAGCCGGCGAAGTGCTCACCGAGGCCAACCTGGCCCGCTACTACGGCGCCAGGGTTCGCATCATCCACGACGGTGATCGTCCCGTCGTGCTGCCCCTCCGAGAGGTCCGCACCGTTGACTGAGATCCCCACCACCCATGCCCATCCCGCCCCGCGGCGCCGGGTCGGCAGCGTCGTCGTCAACACCGGCGACGGCAAGGGAAAGTCGAGCGCCGCGTTCGGCGTGGTGGTGCGAGCCGTGGCCCGCGAGTGGCCGGTGGCGGTGGTCCAGTTCCTGAAGTCGGGCGAATGGCAGGTGGGCGAGGAGAAGGTGTGCCGAGACCGCCTGGGGGTCGACTGGTGGGCGTTGGGTGACGGCTTCACCTGGGAGTCAACTGATCTGAGCCGCGACCAGGCCGAGGCCCAGGCGGCCTGGGCCCACGCCCGGGCCACCATCGACGCGGGCCGGCATCGCCTCGTCGTGCTCGACGAGTTGACCTACCCCATGAACTGGGGCTGGATCGACACCGGCGAGGTCATCGCCACCATCCAAGGCCGCCCCGACAAGGTCAACGTCGTCTGCACCGGGCGCGACGCACCCGAGGCGCTGGTGGACGCGGCCGACACGGTCACCGAGATGCGCAAGGTCCGCCACGCCTACGACACCGGCGTGCTCGCCATCAAGGGCATCGACTACTGACCCATGCTGGTCGGACCCCTCCACCGTGAGCACCTCGACGGGACCACTGTCCGGCCCCTGTTGGTGTGGCGCGCGCCGTCGCCGGTGCGGTGCCTCTCCTCGGCGGTCTGGGGCGGCGGCCTGGGCCTGCGGTCCTGGGTCGTGAACGCGCAGGTCGGCCTCGACTACGCCCGGCTCGACCCCGGCGCGCACCTGCAGTCCATCGCCGCCGGCGCCGGCCTCGAGGGCGACGGTGTCGGCCTTCTCACCGCGGCATCGGTGGACGCCGTCGTCGAGGTCGCCGAAGAGGGGGCCACGTGCGCTGCCACCGTGGGCCTGTCGATGCCGGTGTGGGCCGCCGAGCCCGCCGGTCCCGCGCTGGCAGGCCGCGCGCCGGCCATGACGGGCACCCCAGTGCAACCCAACGGGACCGGCTCGGCGTGGCAGCCGGGCACCATCAACCTCGTGTGCTGGGTGCCGTTCCCGCTGGAAGACGGGGCGCTGGTGAACGCCGCGCTCACCGCCACCGAGGCCAAGACGCAGGCGTTGATCGACGCGGGCGTCGCCGGCACCGGCACGGCGTCGGACGCGGTCGTCATCTGTTGCGAACCGGGCGGAGGCGAGTCATTTGGAGGACCCCGATCGCGTGCCGGTGCGGCGCTGGCCAGAGCCGTGCATGCCGCCGTCGCGACCGGCACCGAGGCCTGGCATCACCGGAACTCCATCTCGTGATCGTGCTGGTACTGGGCGGGGCTCGTTCGGGCAAGTCGGTAGTGGCCGAGGGCATCGTGCGCCAATACGCCGGCACGGGTGGCGTCACCTACCTGGCCACCGCCACGCTCGAGGGCGCCGACCCCGACTTCGTGGCGAGGATCGCGGCGCACCGGGCTCGCCGGCCTGCGCACTGGAACACCGTGGAATGCGGCACCGCGCTGGCCGGCGCGCTGGCGGCCGTGCCTGACCATGACGTCGTGCTGGTGGAGTCGACCGGCACCTGGGTCGGCGCCCACGGCGAGGCCAATCCCGATGTGGCCGGGTTGGTGGCGGCATTGCGCGCCCGCGGCGCGGTCAGCGTGGTGGTGGCCGAGGAGGCCGGTATGGGCGTGCACCCCTCCAGCGAATGGGGCCGAGCCTTTCGGGACGCGCTCGGCACCGTCAACACCGCCATCGGCGCGGTGGCCGACGAGGCCCTGCTGGTCGTGGCCGGCCGGGTCCTGCCCCTGGCGCCGGCACCGGGCGGGCACTGAAGATGCGGCGCGCGCTGGCCTTCCTCACCCCCCTCGGCGGGTCACGTCCGCCCGACGCTGCCACGCTCAACTGGTTCCCCGTGGTGGGTGCCCTGCTGGGTGCCGCCCTCGGCGCGCTCTGGTGGGGCGCCGGCCGGGTGTGGACCCCGGCCGTGGCCGCCGTGGTCACCGTCACCGCCGATCTGGCCTTCACCGGCCTGTTGCACCTCGACGGCCTGGCCGACAGTGCCGACGGCTTGCTGGCCCCCATGAGCCGCCAGCGCCGTCTCGAGGTGATGGCCGACCCCGCCACCGGCGCCTTCGGGGTCGGGGTGGTGGTGATGGTGCTGGCCCTGCGCATCGCCGCCCTGGCCGCCCTGACACCCTCGGTGCTGTTGTTGTCGGGCCTGTGGTGCGGGTCGCGCACGGTCATGGCGGTCGCCGCCCGCCGCGAGCCCTACGCCCGCGAGTCCGGCCTCGCCACCGCGTTCCGGGGCGGCGACTGGCGACCCGTCGGCCTCTACGGCCTCGTGGGTTCGGTGTCGCTGGGAGCCCTGGCCGGGGGCCGTCAGATGGAGGCGGCCGTGGCGGTGGGACTGCTGGCCGGCTTCGGGGTGATCCGCTTCGCCCGGGCTCGCGTCGGCGGGTTCACCGGCGACGTGCTCGGCGCCGCGGGGATGCTCACCGAGACGGTGGGCCTGCTGGTGGCGGCCGCCCGATGGTGAGCCCCCCGCACGGGGCCGTGCC
>JANMIX010000644.1:0-5049 GCA_031376015.1 Acidimicrobiia bacterium
GGTCACCGTCGTTCCCGAACGGTTCACCCTCGTCGACTACGACCCCGTCGAGTTGGAGGCACTGACCGCCCGATTGGCGGGCGAGATCGGCGTCACGGTGCCGGTTCGTCTCGAGGTGGATGAGACCACCCCGCTCGGCCGAGCGGAGATCACCTCGCTCGATCCCCTCACCCTGTGGGTCGAGAGCGGCGCGCTGGAGGACGCCAAGGTCCCCCGGAAGCTCTCGGTCCCTGGCGCGGCCTCGGTGGTGGGCCTGCTGCTGTTGATGGCGAGTGATCTGCTCGACGAGGCGTTCGGCGGGCCGGCGTGCACGGCCGAGGTGCCGATCGGGGTCCGCACGGCCTGGGAGGTGTACGCCGCCGGACGCCTGGTGCGCCTGGGCCACTCGTTTCACGACGACCGGCAACGCCGCCTCTACCACCTGCGGACCCGCCTCGGGTTCTCCGATGCGGTGGATGCAGCCTTCGAACGGCTCTGGAGTTCGCCCGAGTTGCGCTGGGACGACCTGGAGGCGGTGGCCGGCCTGCGCGTGCGGGCCTGAGCCGGCCCCGACCCGGACCGCCGTGCGGCGCCCCACGGCGATGGCGCGGCGGTGGCGCGGTGGTCGCACGACGGCCGATTTGGCGGCCTCGCAATGCTCGCGTCAGCGAAGGATCTGCTCGCGAAAGTTTCTCTTGTGGGGCCTGACCAGCGGGCCTACCGTTCGCGGTCTCACAGGAAGGGGGATGTTCCGGGTGAGTGCACTTCGCATAGATGAGACATGGCAGGTCAGAGCTTCGTGCCGGGGGCCGCAGGCGGTGGTCTTTTTCCCGCCGTCGCACTTCGAGCGCAAGGAAGAGAAGGTCGAGCGTGAGCAACGGGCGAAAGCCATCTGCGCCACGTGCCCCGTACGGCGTGCCTGTCTCGATTACTCCGTGAGGATCAAGGAGCAACACGGGATCTGGGGCGGCTTGAACGAGGCCGAACGCAAGCAGCTCCTGGCCCACGCCTCCGGCAACTGACCCGTCCCCGTCGCCGGTATCGGCGAGCGGGATCACTCCAACGCTCACCCACCCGCGCCGGGACCAGCCGCGCGCGGTCCCGCGATGCGGAGGTCGCCGCGGCGGCGGGTGACGCCGGCGGCGTCGAGCACTTCGACCAGCGGTACCACCCACTTGCGTGTGCTGCGCAGCGCCTCGCGCAACTGGCTGACGGTGAACCCGTCGGGATTGGCCTCCAGGAGTGACCGCACCACCGGCACCGCCAGGCCGGCCACGTCGGGCGGGAAATGCAGGCCACGGTGGGCCAGTACCAGGCCCCGGCGTTCCATCTCCCGTGCCGTGGCGAGGTCCACGCCCGCCTCCTGTGCCGTCGGCGGCTGGAAGGGTTGGCGGGCGAGGGCCGCGAGCCATGGATGATCGCCGAGGGGATCGGTGGTGCCCGCCCGTGTGGCTCTGCTGCCGCGCACTCCTGCATCGCCGGAGGCCACCAGCCGATCGAGGACGGTCCGTTCTCGCTCGTCGAGCAACGCCACATCCAGCCCGAGCGGGCCGGCGGCGTCGAGCGCATCCTTCAGACGGTCCTCGGCGGCCGAGAGCACCATCGGGTCGACGACCCATCGCCCGGCGTCAGCCGGTCGGCGTACCCCGGTGAAGCGTTCCAACTCGTCCACCGACACCCAACCCCGCTCGGCCACCATCCGGGCCACGGAGCGATCGGGTCGCGCCAGCCGGGCGGTGAGCGCCGGCGCCACGTCGAGGATCTCCCCGCCCCCGACCGTCTCGCCCCGCCCGGACTCTCGCAGCACGAACCGGTCCCCGCCCACCAGTGGCAGGGGTCGGTCGAGGTGCAGCCGCACGGCGGCGGCGCCTCCGGGTTCGATCGTGCCGGTGTGCAGCACCCGCAACTGCACGCCGGCTTCCGCGGAGCCGACGTGCAGCCGGTAGGCGCCCTTCCGGCTCACGGGGTGATCGAGCCCGGCCAGCACGAGAAGCTCGGCGTCGGCGATCTCGCTGCGATGCCATTGGCCCGGGCGCGTGAGGGCGTCTCCCCGCCGGACCGAGGCGCGGTCGAGGTCGGCGAGGTTGACCGCCACCCGCCGTCCGGGCGGCAGTCGCTCATGGTGCTCTCCGTGGGACTGCAGGCCGCGGACCCGCGTGGGTCGCTCGCCCGTCGGGGTGTGCACGACCAGCAGGTCGCCCACCGCCAGCGACCCGCCGGCCAGGGTGCCGGTCACCACGGTGCCCGCCCCTGGGCGGGTGAAGCAACGATCCACCCAGAGCCGCGGCCGGTCGCCATCGTGCGGTGGATCGAGCCGTCGCAGCAGGTGATCGAGGGCCAGGCGAAGTTCGCCCATTCCCGTGCCGTCCACCGCGTCGACCACCGCCACTTCGGCGGCGGCCAGGAACGTGCCTGCCACGCGGGCCCTCACCTCGCCGGCGGTGACGGCGCAGGCCTCGGCCCCGGCCCGCCCCGCTTTCGTCACCGCGAGGAGGCCGTGCTGTACGCCGAGCAGTTCGAGGATGCGGAGGTGCTCTTCGGACTGGGGCTTCCAACCCTCACCGGCGTCCACCACGAACAGACAGGCCGCCACTGCCCCCACCCCGGCCAGCATGTTGGGCAGGTACCGCACGTGGCCCGGCACATCGACCAACGCGAATTCCGCACCGGCCGGGGTCGTGCCCGCGGCGAAACCCAAATCGATCGTGAGCCCCCGGCGCCGTTCCTCGGCCAGGCGGTCGGGATCGGTGCCGGTGAGGGCGCGCACGAGCGTCGACTTCCCGTGGTCCACATGCCCGGCCGTGGCGAGGACGTGCACGGCTATCGGCCGGGCGGGGGTCGGTGTGGGCTGCTCACCGTGGGGACAGCGGCGACAGTGCCACGCCGAGCAACGCGTCGTCGTCGGGCTCCACGGTGCGCAGATCGATCACCGTGTGGCCCTCCTCGACGCGAGCGATGACGGGCTTGGGCACCGCCGCCCGCAGGGCCGCGGTGTGGTCACCGCCCAGTCGCAGTCCCCAGGACTCGATGGCCACACCGGGCAACGTGCCGCCTCCGGTGAGTGACGTGCAGGCGGCCGCGGCAGCCGGGTCGAGGGCCTCCGCCCGCGAGCGCAGCACGTCGACGGGAGTACAGGCCATACGCCAGAAGGCGATCGTCTCGCCGTCGCGTCGCAGATAGGTGAGGGCGAGGTCCTGGAGGGATTCCAGTACGAGACCGCCAGGCCGTAGCGCCCGGTAGAGCGGGTGGGCCGCGCACCGGGCCACCAGGCCGGCGTCTCCCGCCAGGATCCCGGCCTGCGGGCCACCAAGGAGCTTGTCGCCGGAAAAGATGACGAGGCCTGCGCCGGTGTCGAGGGTCTGGCGCACCGCGGGTTCGTCGCGCAGCCACGCGGGTGGTCCGCCGGCGAGCCAGTCGCACGCGGCGTCGAGGAGGCCCGAACCGAGATCGACGACGACCGGAGCCCGTGCGAGAGCGACGAGTTCGGCCACCGAGGGTTGCTCGGTGAAGCCGGTCATGCGGAAGTTGGAGCGATGCACCCGCAGGAGAAGGGCGAGATCGTCGAGGTCATAGTCGGCCGCCCGGGTGCGGTTGGTGGTCCCCACCTCCACCAACTCGGCGCCTGACTGGGCAAACACCTCAGGCAGGCGGAACCCGCCACCGATCTCCACCAGCTCGCCCCTCGACACCGCAACCCGGCCTCCGGCGCCGGCCAGCGCAGCGAGGCTCAGCAGCACCGCGGCCGCCCCGTTGTTCACCACCAGTGCCGACTCGGCCCCGCACAGCCGGGCCAGCAGGGCACCGGCGTGATCCGACCGCGAGCCCCGCGTACCGGCCTGCAGGTCGAACTCGAGGTTGCGGTAGGCCGCCACGCTCGTGTGGCCCATCGGGGCCCGGCCCAGGTTGGTGTGCAGGAGCACACCGGTGGCGTTGATCACCGGTCGCAGCAGCGCCGATGCAGTGGCCCGGGCCCGCCGCGCCGCCTCCGCCGCCGGGTCGGGGACGCCCGACGCGATGGCGGCACGCGCCGCGTCCACCAGCAGAGGGTGCGGGAGCCCCGTGTCCGTCAGCGACCGGGCCAGCACGTCGACGGAAGGGGGGCGCACGCCGCTGCAACCTAGTGGCGACGAGTGCGCGTCCCGCCGTGCGCACCGCCGTGCGAACTACCGCGGGACGGCCCGCGCTGCTCGCCCGCCGTCCACGCCGTAGCCTGCCCCGCCGTGAAGCGTGCCGTTCGGCTCCTGGCGGCGATCGTGGTGGTGGCCGTGCTCACGCCGGCCATCGCCTCGGGCGTGGTGTTGGGCTCCCTGCTCTTCCTGCCCCTGCCTGCCACCCTGCCGTCGGTCAAGGAGGGCGTCACGGCGCGGGTGACCCACGTCTATGACAGCGCCGACAAGGAGATCGCCACCTTCCAGCCCTTCGACACGTCGATCCCGGTCCAGCAGAGCGACATTCCGGTCGTGCTCAAGCAGGCGGTGGTCGCGTCGGAGGACAAGGACTTCTACTCCCACGGTGGCGTGGACCTGGGCGCCACGTTGCGAGCGTTGTGGGCCGACATCAACAACAAGCGTGTGGTGCAGGGTGGATCCACGATCACCCAGCAGTACGCCAAGTTGGCCTTCACCGACACCAAGCGCACCATCTCCAGCAAGATCCGCGAAGCCATTCTGGCGAGCCAACTCGACCGTCAGGTCGACAAGGACACCGTGCTGTACCGGTACCTCGGGCTGGTCTTCTTCGGCGAAGGCGCCTACGGGATCGGTGCCGCCGCCGAGTCGTACTTCCACAAGCCGGTCAGCAAGCTGACCCTGTCGGAGGCGGCCCTCCTCACCGGTGTGATCCCTGCCCCGTCGCGGTTGTCGCCCCGCCGCCACCCCGTGCAGGCCGAAGCCCGGCGCAAGGTCGTCCTGAAGCTCATGTACGAACAGAAGCGGGTGACCAAGCGGGCCTATGACCAGGCGGTCGCCCAGAAGCTTTGGCTGGCGGGCAGCGCCACGCCCCAGCCCCGCGCGGCCACCGTCGTGTACCCGATCGAACCGCAGGAGACCAAGCAGCCCTGGTTCACCGACT